>NZ_JBMDKH010000030.1:0-31764 GCF_057809615.1 Hydrogenophaga sp. FG152
GGTAACCACAGCTTCCCAAATCCGAGACGGATGAACAACCTATTGAGACATCACACCTAGGTCTGGGCCAGCCGGCCCGCGATGCCGGCCAGGCGCTCGTCCAGGCCGGTGGGCCAGTCGGCGCCGGGCTGCTGCAGGTGGGCCGTGGCCTCGGGGCCGAGCAAGGCCTCGCGGCGGAACTCGGCCTGCACCGCGCCGCTGTCGGGCTGGCCGGCCAGCGCCTGGCCCCAGTACAAGGTTTCCTGCGCGCCTTTGTACGGGTGGTTGAGGCTGATCTCGCCGCGCGCCGCACCCAGGGCTGTGGTCCAGGCGGCGGCCAGCTGGCGCAGGCGCGAGGCCGGCAGGCTGACCGCGTCGCCCTCGCCCTGCACGTCGCCCCGGTTGCCGAGGTTGACCCAGGCCGGCAGGCGGTCGGCCGCAGGCCGCTCGACCACGATGGCGCCGTCGGCGCGCATCTTGGTGTTCATGGTGTCGTGCAGGCTCACCACGAGCAGGCCGCGCGCCGGGCCGGTGCGGCGCACCTGATCGATCACGCGATCGACGGCGGCGTTGTAGGCGCCGGGCCCGAGTGCATGGCAGCGCGAAAGGGCCTTGGCCAGCGCGGCCCAGCCGGCCTCGTCGGCCGGCTGGAGCAGCACGTCCTCACCGGAAAACGTGATCGGGCGGATGGCGTCCACCCCGGCGAAGGACACCCCGGTCTCGCCGGCGCGCTGGCGCGCCAGCCGCGCCCAGAACTCGCGCAGGCCGTCCATGGGTTGTGCGGGCGGTGCGCGGTTCGGGTCCATCACCAGGCGCGAATGCGGGTTCTCGACGAAGACCAGCGTGGGGTCCGCCGCCGCCCAGGCGCGGCCCAGCGCGCTGGTCAGCACGTCGGAGAAATCGAACTGCTTGCGCCGCGTGAGGCCGGGCGCGACGAAGGGCCGCAGCTCGGCCGGAAAGCCCGCGCTGGCGTGCGGGCCCAGCACCACGGTGCGGACGCCGCCGGCCACCGTTTCGAAGGCGGTGCCGCGCTCGCGGCCCTGCCAGAACACCAGGTCGTCGAAACCGTGCTGGCGGTTGGCGTCCAGCCAGAGCAGGTCGGTGGCGGGGCTCATGGCGCTCAGCCCACCGCGCGCGAGATCAGCAGGCCCAGGCCCACCGAGACCACGGCGTAGATCAGCGTGGGCAGCAGGAAGGAATGGTTGATGACCGCGCGGCCGATGCGCGTGCTGCCGGTGCGGTCCAGTTCCACGGTGGCGATCTGCGAGCCGTTGGTGGGCAGCAGGAACACGCCCACCACCGCCGGCCACATGGCGGCCAGCGTGGCCGGGTTCAGGCCCAGGGCGATGCCGATCGGGATGATGGAGAAGGTCGCGCTGGACTGGCTGGTGGTCATGGCGGCCACCGCGAACAGCGCCACGGCGATCATCACCGGGGCCTGGCGGGCCAGCGAGCCCAGGCCGTCGACGATGGTGCTCTCGTGCGCCGCGATGAAGGTGTTGGCCATCCATGCCACGCCGAACAGCGCCACCACCGCGACCATGCCGGAGTCGAACAGCGGGCTCTTGACGATGTCGCTGGCCTTGATGCCGGCCAGGGCCACGATGGCGGCGGCCACGGTCAGCATGGTGATCTGGATCAGCTGGGCCAGGTCCACGCCGACCAGCGCGCCCTTGACCGTGACTTGCGGGCGCAACTCCGGGAAGATGCCGGCGGCGATGATGAAGGCCACGCCGGCCAGGAACAGCAGGGCCGAGATCCGGCCCTCGCGCGTCGGCGGCTTGGGCGCCGCGTCGGTGGCGGGCGGGGTCAGCTCGCCGGCGGCCACGCGGCGCTGGTATTCGGGGTCTTCTTCGAGCGGTTTGCCGACCCGGCTCATCACCAGGCCGCCGATGATGATGGCGGCGATGGAGGCGGGCACCGTGATCATGAGGATGTCGGTGATCTTGAAGCCGGTGGGTGCGAGCAGGCCCACCATGGCGGCCATGGCCGCCGACACCGGGCTGGCGGTGATGGCGAGCTGGCCGGCCGTGGCGGAGAGCGCCAGCGGCCGTTCGGGCCGCACCTTGTTGGCCAGCGACACCTCGTAGATCACCGGCATCAGCGAGTAGTAGATGTTGCCCGTGCCGGCCCCGGCGCAGAAGGCGAAGGTGGTCAGCGGGGCCACGTAGGTGATCTGGTTGGGAAAGCGGCGGATCACCTTCTGCGCCTGCGCCACCAGGAAGTCGATGCCGCCGGCCAGCTGCATCGCGCCGGCGGCGGTGACCACCGACATGATGATGAGCATGGCCGAGACCGGCACGGCGCCGGGCGCCACGTCGAACAGCAGCACGAACAGCAGCACGCCGACCGCGCCGAACAGGCCGATGGCCATGCCCTTGAAATGCACACCGACAGCGATCAGGGCCAGCAGCATGAGGCCCTGCACGGCGATCAGGAACGTGTTCATGGTTTCCTCCTCCTCCTACGTTTATGGGGCGTGGATGCCGTTGAGCTCGGCCCAGCCGGTCCACATGATCTCGATGCCGATGCACAGCAGGATGAAGGCCATCAGGCGGACCATCACCAGGGCACCCACTTCGCCCAGCCTGGCCATGAGCGCGGCCGCATGGCGGTAGATGAGGTAGACCACGCCCACCGTGAGGGTGGCCCCCAGCACGGCCACCAGGGCGCCGGTGACGTACATGTCCAGCTGGCGGGGCCAGCCGGCACCGATGGCGATGGCCGCCGCGATGGTGCCCGGCCCGGTGGTCAGGGGAAAGGTGATGGGGAAGAAACTGCGCCGCACCACCTCGGCGTGCGTCCAGGCGCCGGGCTGGGTGCGCTTGACGGCGGCATGCACTTCGTCGTCGTCGTTGCGGTTGAGCATGCGCCAGCCCGAGGCCGCCACCAGCAGGCCGCCGCCGATGCGCACGATGGGCAGGGAGATGCCGAAGAGTTCCAGCACGTAGGTGCCGACCAGCATCGAGCCGACCAGCACGAACCAGCAGTTGATGGCGACCTGCCGGGCCAGCTGGCGGGTGGCGGCGGGGTCGTCGCCCACCGTCATGGAGAACACCGGCGCTCCGCTGAGCGGGTTCATGATGGGCAGCAGCGTCAGCGGCACCAAAGCCAGCGATTGGAGCAAGTCGGCCGCCATGTCGTTACCCCTCCCCGGGAATGCCGGAATGCGGCATCGTAGCCCAGGTGGTGCGCTGCAGGCTACAGGGGCGGCTGCTGGATCAGGTGGGCCTGCAGTTCGCGGATGCGCTCGTCGGTGTAGTAGCCGCCGACTTCGGTGTAGCGCAGGAAAGGCCGCGCGCAGCCGCTGCATTGCCAGACGTCGCAGCGGTTGTAGGGGAACCAGCCGAGGGCGATGGGGGCGTCGTCGGACCAGGCGCCGGTGCCGTTCGGGTGGTACTCGGCCAGTGTGGGTTCGTCGGCGTCGGGATCGCGCAAGCTGCCGACGCGTGTCAGGCGCGAGAGATCGAAGCCGCCGGGCACGGAGTCCCAGCCCCTGCACACCAGGGCCTGGCAGTGGGGGCAAGTGGTGGTGGTGCGGCTTTGCTTGGCGATGGCCATCAAGTCTTCCAGGGTCATGGTCGCCATTGTGGGCCGCTTCTTCGCTGTCGGCTGGCGTCCCCCCGTTCTCCGGCGCCTGCTCGCGGGCGTCTGCCCGGGTCCGCAGCGACCCCTTCGTCAACACGACCCCTGACGCTCAAGCTCTGTGGCAACCGCGAATGGGGCGCCTGCGCCCGGGGGGAGCACCATCCGCCGAGAGGTCGACCCGGGCCCGCCTACCAGGGGACAGAAACCTCTTGCCTGCCTGCACCGCACTCTCGACGGTGGGTGGGGTTGCCGGGCGCAGGCGCCCCATTCGCGGTTGCCACAGAGTCTGAGCGCCAGTCCGGTGTTGACGCGACTGCGTTGGCCTGCCCGGGCAGACGCCCGCGAGCAGGCGCCGGAGAACGGCAGCCACGCCCACCGGCAGCGAAGAAGCCCCGGCCTGGCCCTACTCCGGCTTGACGTCGATGGCCTTGATCACCGGCCGCCAGAGTTCCACGTCGGCCTGGATGCGGCGCGCGAAGTCCTTCGGCGTCTGCTGGCCGGTCTGCGGAATGAGGCCGGCCTTGGCCATGCGCGAGAGCACCGCTTCGTCGCTGAACATCTTCGCCACCGCGCCCGCGAGGCGGTCGGCGATCGGGGCCGGCAGCCCGGCTGGCGCCAGCAGGCCGTTCCAGGTTTCGGTCTGGAACCCTGGGAACAGCGAGGCGATGGTGGGCACGCCCGGCAGCATGGCCACGGGTTGCGGGCTGGTCACGCCGAGCAGGCGCAGGCGGTCGCTCTGCAGGTAGGGCAGGGTCTCCGAGATGTTCGCCGTGTAGACCTCGGTCATGCCCGCGATGGTGTCGGCGATGGCCGCCGCGCCGCCCTTGTAGGGCACCATCACCGCGTCGATGCCCGCGCGTTTGAGAAACGCCGCACCCGCGAGGAAGGACATGGAGCCGGTGCCCGCGTGCGCCATGAGCAGCTTGCCCGGGTTCGCGCGGCCGTGGTCCACCAGGTCCTTCAGGCTCTTGTGCGGCGAGGCGGCCGGCACCACCACCACCTGGGGGTTGCCCGCCACGTTGGCGATCGGCAGGAAGTCCTTGAACGGGTCGTAGCGGATCTTGTAGAGGAAGGGCGCGAGCGAGATCTGGGCGATCGAGGCGAGGAACACCGAGTAGCCGTCGGCCGGCAGCTTGGCCGCGTGCATGGAAGCGATGGTGCCGCCCGCGCCGGCGCGGTTGTCCACCACCACCGGCACGCCGAGCGCGCGGTTGAGGTAGTCGGCCGTCATGCGCGCGACGAAGTCGGTGTTGCCGCCGGCCGGGTAGGGCACCACCATGTTGATGGCGCGCTCGGGCCAGTTGGCCTGGGCGCGCGCCGCGTTGGTGGTGGTGGCCAGGCCCAGGCCGCCCAGGGCGGGCAGCAGCAGGGAGCGTTGTACGAAGGAGCGTCGTTTCATGGAGAGTCCTTGGTGTGCAGGGAGTGGATCGGTCAGGCCACGGCGGCGACCGGTTCGCGCACGGCCTTGGCGTGCTGGCCGAAGCCCTTCTGGCCGATCACCTGGTCGTTGAGGTAGACGGTGGTGCCGCGCACGATGGTGCGCACCGGCTTGGCCTTGAGCTTGCGGCCGGCGTAGGGGCTCCAGCCGATCAGGCTGAGCACGTCTTCGTCGCGCACCTCGTATTCCTTGTTCAGATCGACGAGCACCAGATCCGCGTCCGCGCCGACCTTCAGCGCGCCCTTGTTCGCGAGCTTGAACAGCTCGGCCGGCTTGGCGCTGCAAGCCTCGACCACGCGCTCCAGGCTGATCTTGCCTTCCAGCGCGGCGGTCATGAACATGCTGTAGTAGAACTGGGTCGAGGGCGTGCCGGTGTGGGCTTTCCAGCCGTCGGTCCAGCCGATCTCCTTCTCTTCGCGCGTGTGCGGCGCGTGGTCGGTGGCGACGATGTCGATGGTGCCGTCGCGCAGGCCTTCCCACAGGCCGGGCACGTTCTTCTCGGGCACCCAGTACGAGAGCGCGTAGGAGCCCAGGCGCTGGATGGCCGACCACTCGCAGCCGAGGAACAGCGCCCAGGGGTTGATCTCGCAGGTCACCTTCTGCCCGGCCGCCTTGGCCTGGCGGATCAGCTCCACGCTGCCGGCGGTCTGGGTGTGCAGGATGTGCAGGTGGCAGCCCGAGGCGCGCTGCAGGCGCAGCAGCGTGGCGATGGCGGTTTCCCAGATCACGCCGTCGTGCGCGGCGTAGGCCTTGGCGTAGGCCAGGGCATCGCGCTCGCCGCGGTCCCAGAACTTCTGCTCGATCACGTCCATCAGCGCCTGGTCGTGCGGGTGCACCATCAGCGGCACGTTCAGCTCGGCGCAGCGCTGCATGATCTCCAGGATCTTGCCGTGGTCGTGCACGCCGATGCCGGGCATGTGCGGGTAGTCGCGCCCGGTGTCCACGACCATGAAGATCTTGAACGCGGCGATGCCGGTGTCGGCCATGCCGGGCATCTCTTCGCTGATGGTGGGCGCGGGGTTGAAGTTCCAGTCGACGATGGCGTCGCTGCGGTAGATGTCGTATTGGCGTTCCAGCAACTCCAGCGAGTTCGGCGGCGGCTGCACGTTGGGCATGGCCACGCTGGTGGTCACGCCGCCGGCCGCGCACTGCAGCGTGGAGGTGTGGATGGTGTCCTTGTATTCGAAGCCCGGCAGCGAGCCCTGGCGGTGGTGCGAGTGCATGTCGATCGCGCCGGGCACGATGGCCAGGCCATCGGCGTCGATGACCTCGCGAGCAGCGGGCTCGGACCCGGGCTCGTAGATGCCGGCGATGCGGCCGCCCTGGATGCCGATCGAGGCGACGCGGCGCCCCTGCGGCGTGACGATCAGCCCGTGGCGGATCAATGTGTCCATGAAATGTTCTCCTTGTGAGCGGGGGTGGTGGTGGAAAGGGTGGGACGGGGCGCGCGGCCACGGATGACGTCGAAGATCTGCTCGACGAAGGCGCGGCCCAGCCCCCGGGTGATGAAGACCAGGCGCGAGTGGCGGTCCTCGTAGGGCCATTCGGCCAGCGGCGCGGGCGGGTGGAACAGGCGCTGCACCGCGTGCACGACGATGGGCCGGGCCTCGCCGGCGATGTTCAGGATGCCCTTGACGCGCAGCAGGTCGTCGCCGTGCGCGAGCACCAGCGCATCGAGCCAGGCGGCCAGCTCCTGCCAGGCCAGGGGTTCGTCGTACACCAGCGAGAAGGTCTCGATGCCCTCGGTGTGGTGGGGTGCGGCCGCCGCGCCGATCGGGCGGTAGCGCGCGGGCTGGTCGGCGTGGGCCTCGGCGTTGAGCCAGCGCCGCACCGCGGGGGCCGGCGTCGCGGCGGCGTACACGTCGAGCTCGGTGAGCACCTCCAGGCAGGGCACCTGGGTCGGCGTGGCCCAGCTCACCGTGGCGCCCGGGTTGAGCGCCTGCAGCCGCTGCTGCAGCGCCTGGGCCTGCGGCGGGTCGGCCAGGTCCATCTTGGTGACGACCAGCTGGTCCGCCACGGCCACCTGCTTGGTGGCTTCCTCGAAGCCGTCCAGCGTGGTGGCGCCGTTGACCCCGTCCACCGTGGTGATCACCTGGGCCAGGCGGTAGCCGTTGGAGACCGGAAAGGTCATGAGGGCCTGCAGCACCGGGCCGGGATCGGCCATGCCGGTGGTTTCGATCACGACGCGGTCGAAGGCGCGCACCAGGCCCCGGCTGCGCTTGTCCAGCAGCTCGCGCAGGGTCTCCACCAGATCGCCCTGCACGCTGCAGCACAGGCAACCCGTGCTCAGCTCGATGGTGTTGTCGTTGCTGCTGGCGATCAGGTTGTGGTCGATGCCGATGTCGCCGAACTCGTTGACCACCACCGCCGCGTTCGACAGCGCGGGCTCGCGCAGCCAGCGGTTGAGCAGGCTGGTCTTGCCGCTGCCCAGGAAACCGGTCAGCAGGGCGACCGGCAGCCGCGCACGATCGGAACTCATAATGGCTCTCCTTGGTGAAAGTCGCACCCACTTGTGGTGCATCAGTTTTCGCAACAAGTGCGAATAATAGCAAAATGGAAACAAATGCGAAACAAGTTCGTTCGGGCGAGGGTGCGGGCATCCGCACGCGCAACCGGACGCTGCACATCCTTCAGCTCTTCGAGCGGCGCACGCTGTGGACGGTGGAGGCGATCGCCGCCGAGATGGGCGTGTCCATCAGCTCGGCCTACCGGGACGTCAAGGAACTGAGCAACCTGGGTTTCCTGGCGCCCTCGACGCGCTCCGAATACATGCTCGGCCCGGCTTTCATCCGCTACGACCTGCTGATGCGCCAGGGCGACCCGCTGGTGAAGGCGGCCTCGGGGCCGATGCGCGAACTGCTGGCGCGCACCACACAGCACGCGGTGGTGCTGATCAGCCGGCGCTTTCGCGACCAGGTGATGTGCGTGCACCAGGAAAAGGGCAGCGACCACCCGCCCTCGTCCACCTACGAGCGCGGCGTGGCTCTGCCCATGTTCAAGGGGGCGACGTCCAAGGCCATCCTGGCCAACCTCGGCGACCGCGCGCTCAAGCAGATCTACCTTGACCACGAGCAGGAGATCCGCGAATCCGTGGGCCTGGGGGGCTGGAAGGACTTCGCCAGACAGATGAAGGCGATCCGCGAGACCGGCTTCGCCTGCACCGATTCGGAGGTGGCCCAGGGCCGGGTGGGCATCGCCGCGCCGGTGTTCGGCGATGGCCAGGTGGTGGCGGGCGTGAGCCTGGTGTTCGAGCTCGCGCGCTACGACGAGGCGGCCTTCGCGGCCGAGGTGCGGCGCTGCGCGCAGGCGATTTCGGCGGCGCTGGAAACCTCGGCCTGAGCCCCTGTGTTCACCGGCGGTTAAGACCTCTTGAGAAGGCTTCGCTGGTGGTGGCGCGTGCCGCTGCCTAGACTCGCGCTCAGCGAAACACCCTGAGGTTGCGACGATGACATTGACACAAGCCCTGGCCGCGGGCCTGGCCGCGATCGCGGTCGGCACCGCCCCCACCGCCTTCGCGCAGGCGAGCGCCTACCCGAACCAGACCATCAAGCTGCTCGTGGGCTGGACGGCCGGCGGCGCCACCGACCTGCTCGCGCGCCACCTCGCGGCCCACATGGCCAAACAGCTGGAGCAGCCCGTGGTGGTGGACAACCGCGCCGGCGCCGTGGGCACGATCGCCCACAGCGAGGCCAGCCGAGCCAGGCCGGATGGCTACACCCTCATCCTGGCCACCAACAGCACCTACGCGATCGCGCCGCACCTGATCAAGCCGCTGCCCTACGGGCCCGACGCGCTCGCGCCGATCTCGCTGGTCGGCACCAGCCCGCTGATCCTTACCGTCAAGCCCACGCTCAACGCGCCAGGCGTCAAGGACGTGATCGCGCTCGCGCGGCAGCAGCCCGGCCGGCTGAACTACTCGTCGGGCGGCAACGGCTCCACCAGCCACCTGGCCAGCGAGCTGTTCAAGGACCTCACGCGCACCTCCATCACGCACATCCCCTACAAGGGTGGTGGACCGGCCACGCTGGCCGTGGCCTCCGGCGAGGTCGACCTGGGCTTCGTCGACATCGGCGTGGCCGTGCCGCTGATCCGCGCCGGCCGCCTCAAGGCGGTGGCCGTGTCGGGCAGCGCGCGCAGCCCGGTGCTGCCCCAGGTGCCCACGGTGGAAGAAGCGGGCGTGCCGCGCTTCGAGTCGGCCACCAAGTTCGCGCTGTTCGCACCGGCCGGCACCCCGCCGGCCGTCATCGACCGGCTCTACGAGGCGGTGCGCAGCGTGCAGAAGAACGACGAGCTGAAGGAGCGGCTGCGCCAGCAGGGCATCGAGCTGGTCGCCACCGGGCCGGCGGAGCTGCGCAAGGACGCGGCCGACGACCTGGCGAAGTGGGGCCGACTGATCAGCGAGCGCAAGCTCTCGCTGGACTGATGCGCCGCATGACATCGCGGATCGCCATCGTGGGCGCGGGGCCGGTCGGCTGCGCCGCCGCCGCCTTTCTGACGCGGGACGGCCTCGCGCCGGCCCTGTGGTCGCCCACCGGGCGCCGCGTGCGGCACGACGCGGACCGCGCCAGCTTCACCTGCGCCGGGTCGGTCAGCGGGGAGGTCGAGGTCGAGTGGCTGGCCTCGCCGGACCGCCTCGCCGAATTCGATGTGGTGCTGGTCTGCCTGCCGGCCGATGCCTATGCCGCCGTGCTCGGGCCGCTGAATGCGGTCTGGCGGCCGGGCCAGCACGTGATCGTGAGTGGCGCCCTGTCGCTGGCGCCGCTGTGGATCGCGGCGGCGGTCGAGGGCGTGCAGGTCAGCGGCTGGGGCACCACGCTCACGACCACGCACTTCCAGCCCGACGGCAGCCTGCACGTCAACCCGCTGCGCAGCCGCATCGACATGGCCACGGTCGGCCCGCTGGAGCCGCCGCAGGCGGTGCGGATGTGCGCGGACCTGTTCGGCGACCGCTTCGTCGCGGCGGACAACCTGCTCACGCCCACGCTGGCCAACATCAACCCCATTGCGCATGCGGCCGAGGTGATCCCGAACCTGACGCGCATGGAGGTCGGCGAAGCCTGGTCGCTGTTCGGCCACTTCACGGCGGTGGTGGGCCGCATGGCCGAGGCGCTGGACGCCGAGCGCCGCACGGTGGCGCGCGGCTTCGGGCTTGAGGTGCCGTCGCTGCGGCAGCACTACGCGCGCTCCTACCACGTGCCCGAAGGGCCGCTGCACACCATGGCGGCCGCGATCACCGACAACGGCATGAGCCCGAACGGGCCGGCCTCGCTGCAGCACCGCTACGTGCTGGAAGACGCGCCGTTCGGCCTGGCTTTCCTGGAAGCGCTCGGGCGCGCGGCCGGGGTCCACACGCCGGTGCTCTCGGCCTGCCTCCGTCTGCTGGAGGTGGCCTACGGGCGCGATTTCCGCGCCGACAATTTCCTGCTCGACGCGCTGGACATCGCGGGCGGCGGGGCCGACGCGCTGATGGCCCGCTGCGCGGCAGCGGCCAGCCCGGCCAGCTGAGCCTTGGGGTTGCCGCTGCGGCGGTAGACCATGGCGATGGGCACGGGCGGCGGCAGGCTCTCCATCGGCAGCTCCACCAGGCTGCCGCGCCGCAGCCGCTCGGTCAGCGTGCCCTGGGCCGCGAGCGTGAGGCCCAGGTTCTGCTCGGCCAGCTCCAGATGGGTGATCGCGCTCATGGTCTCGATGTGCGGGATGAGCGCCGGCAGGCCGTGCCCGCGCAGCGTGTGCTCCAGCATCATGCGCGAGTTGGTCGGCCTCGGCGGCAGGATCCAGTGGGCCTGCGCCACCTCGGCCCAGCGCAGGGGCGGGCTTTTCGCGCCGCGGTTCGCGGCCAGCGCATGGTGCGGTGAGCCGACCACGCGCCATTGCTCCAGCCCGATGTGCTCGATGGTGAACCCCTGGGCCGACAGGCTGCCGAGTTCCGAGGGGGTGTCCATGGTGATCAGGGCATCCACCTCGCCGGCCTCGAGCTGGCGCGAGATGTCGGCCAGCCGGCCTTCGAGCAGCAGCACGCCGGGCAACTGGTCCTGCGCCGCGAGCGCCGAGAGGATGCGCGGCAGCACCGTCCAGGTGAGGAAGGGCGTGGCGCCGATCTTCAGCCGCTCGTGCAGCGGGCGCAGCGGCGCGGCGAGTTCGTCGGAGAGCTGCTCCATCTCCGCCAGCAGCACGCGCCCGCGCTGCACCACCAGCGTGCCGGCCACGGTGGGCACGACGCCGCGCGGCAGGCGGTGGAACAGCGGCTGCTCGAACAGCGCTTCCACGTCCTTGAGGCCCTTGCTGACCGCGGCCGTGGTCATGTGCAGCCGCTGCGCCGCGGCCCGCATGTTGCCGGTGTCGGCCAGCGTGCTGAGCAGCTCCAGCTGGCGAAAACGCAGGGCGGCCATGAGCCGCTGCGATGGGTTCCTCACTCGACGCCTTTCATGGGTCCTGCGGGCAGGACGGCCGACCAGCATAGCGTCTTGGTGATGGAGCCCCCGAAAGCCGATGGCCGCCGTGGACGGATCGTCCATCGGCGGCCATCGGCCAGGGGGGCGTGGTCAGAACCGCGGTTTAGCCGCCGTTGCTGCGGCGCGATTCCACGCGTTCGGCGCGCACGTCACCACGGGCCTTGCTGTCGGCCAGCACCGGCTGGGCGTATTGGCCGGAGAACAGCTCGTTGGCCTTGACGCCGGTCTGGCCGTCCACCACGTAGTCGCCCGTGCGGATGGCTTGGGCCACTTCGGCCTTCACTTCGGCGCGGGTCTTGCCCACGGCGGCGGTGACAGCCGCAGGCTGCTCGGCGCGGGCCTGGGCGTACTGGGCGGGGAACAGCTCGTTGGCCTTGGCGCCGGTCTGGCCGTCGGCCACGATGTCGCCGGTGCGGATGGCTTCGGCCAGCTCGGCCTTCACCTCAGCGCGGCTCTTGCTCACGGCCACGGGCTGGGCGTAGAGGTGGGGGGCGAGGTCCTTGTAACGGGCACCGGTTTCGCCGTCGGCGATCAGGTCGCCGTTGCGTTGGGCCTGGATCAGTTCGGCGCGGACTTGCTCGCGGGTCTTGCCCACGGAGGCATCGGCGGCGAAGGCGTGGCCGGCAACGAGGGTGGAGAGGGCGATGGCAACAACAGACAGCTTCTTCATGACAGTTCCTTAAGAGGGTTGAACATGCCGGTCGGTCCGTTGTGCGGTCTGGCCGGCTTCGATGCCTCTGCGGAGGGGTTTGCGTGCATCGATGGGATGAACTGTAAAGTTTCTGAATCAGAAGAAAAACAGCATTGAAAGGCTTTATGTATTGCTGAATTGGCAATAGTGAGGGCAAATTTCTCCGGGAAAACCCTTTAAATTGGGTCTCATGGACCGTCTGACTTCAATGCGTGTTTTCCAGAAAGTGACCGATGAAGGCGGATTCGCGGCCGCCGCCCGGGCGCTCGACCTGTCGCCCGCCGTGGTCACGCGGCTGGTGGCCGACCTCGAAGACCACCTGGGCACCCGCCTGCTGCACCGCACCACCCGCCGCGTTTCCCTCACCGACGCGGGCGAGAACTACCTCGACCGGGTGCGCGTCATCCTGCAGGAACTCGACGAGGCCCACGCGCTGGTGAGCTCGCAGACCAGCGAACTCGCCGGCGTGCTGCGCCTGCTGGCGCCACCCGTGCTCGCCACGCACGTGCTCGCGCCCCTGGTCAGCGGCTTTCGGCAGGCCTACCCCAAGATCCTGCTCGACATCGACGTGGACTCCCCCCGCGAACCCCCGATCCAGGACTACGACATCACGCTCATGGGCGCGCAGGCCTCGTTCGACGCCAACGTGATCGCGCGCAAGGTGCTCTCCAGCGTCACCGTGCTGCTGGCTTCGCCCAAATACCTGCAGCGCAAGGGCACGCCAGTGCAGCCCGAAGACCTGGAGCGGCACGACTGCCTGCGCTTCAAGCCCGCGACCGGCCGCACCCGGGGCTGGCGCCTGCTGCACGAGACGGACGAAGCCCGCTTTGTCGACATCGAGGTGCAACCGGTGCTCTGGGTCAACCACCCCGACACGCTGATGCACGCCGCGCTCGATGGCGCCGGCATCGGTGCCTGCGCCATCGGCCTGGCCGCGCCCTTCATCGAGAGCGGCGAGCTGGTGCGCGTGCTCAACCCCTGGATCACGGACCGGCTGACGGTGTACGCAGCCCTGCCCAGCCGCAAGTTCATGCCGCGCCGCACCGAGGTGTTCCTGGACTACCTCATCGAGCAGGCCCGCGCCCGCGTGGGCAGCGCGCTCACCACCTGCACACCTGCCGAGGCCCGTCTGGCGGTCTAGGTCGCGCGGTTCAAGTGGGCACCCTCTTTTTCGCGTAGTCGACGAAGAAGCCGAAGCTGCCCGGGTTCTGCATGGCATCGGGGCTGGCCACCTGGTCGGGTGGCGCGCCGAGCAGCAGCTTGCGCACCGGCACCTCCATCTTCTTGCCGCTCAGTGTGCGCGGGATGTCGGTCACCTGGAGCACCTCGTTGGGCACGTGCCGCGAGGAGGCTTTCGTCCGGATCTGCTCGACGATGCGCGCCTTGAGCGCCTCGTCCAGCGACAGGCCCGGTTGCAGCACCACGAACAGGGGCATGAAGGAGGGCCGGCCGAGGTACTCCAGGTCCACCACCATGCTGTCGCGCACCTCGGGCAGCGCCTCCACCACCCGGTAGATCTCGGCCGTGCCCATGCGGATGCCGAAGCGGTTGATGGTGCTGTCGGAGCGGCCATAGATCACCGAGGTGCGGCGCTCGGTGAAGCGGATCCAGTCGCCGTGGCGCCAGACGCCGGGGAAGGTGTCGAAGTAGCTTTCCCGGTAGCGCCGGCCGTCCGGGTCGTTCCAGAAGAAGACCGGCATGGAGGGCATGGGCTGGGTGATGACCAGCTCGCCCACCTCGTTGACCACCGGCTGGCCCGCGTCGTTGTAGGCCTGGGCGGCCACGCCCAGTTCGGGGCACTGGATCTCGCCCGCGTGCACCGGCAGCGAGGGCGCGCAGGCCACGAAGCCGGCCGCGATGTCGGTGCCGCCGCTGATCGAGGCCAGCCAGACGTCGGGTTTGACGGCGCTGTAGACCCAGCGGTAGGCGTCGATGGGCAGGGGCGAACCGGTGGCGTTGATGGCGCGCAGGTGCTGGAGCGAACAGACGTCGCGCGGCCGAAGGCCGTCCTTCATGGCATTGATGAGGAAGGCCGCGCCGCAGCCGAACAGGGTGATGCCCTGTTCGTCGAGGAAGCGCCAGAGCGCCTGGGTGTCCGGCCAGCTGGGGTTGCCGTCGTAGAGCACGATGGAGGCGCCCGTGAGCAGCGCGCCGACCTGCCAGTTCCAGACGATCCAGCCCGTGCTGCCCAGGAACAGCAACCGGTCGCCCGCGCGCAGGTCGTGCTGCAGGGCCATGGTCTTGAGGTGCGTGAGCACGATGCCGCCGTGGCTGTGCACCATGGCCTTGGGCAGGCCGGTGGTGCCGGAGGAATACACGATCCAGAGCGGGTGCGCGAAGGGCACGCGCTCGTAGCGCGGCGGCGCCGCGTGCTGGATGCACTCGGACCAGTCCAGGCGGTCGCGCCAGCCCACGGCGCGGGTGGTGTGCGCCGGTCCGTGCACGTGCACCACGTGCCGCACGCTGGGCAGTTCGGCGAGCAGGCTCTCGACCTGGGGCGCGCGGTCGTGCGCCTTGCCGTTGTAGCGGTCGCTGTCGGTGGCGAACAGCACCTTGGGTTCGATCTGGCGCAGCCGGTCCAGCACCACGGTAGGCCCCATGTCGGGTGCGCAGCTGGACCAGATGGCGCCCACGCTCGCGCAGGCCAGGAAGGCGATCACCGTCTCGGGCCGGTTCGGCATGTAGCTGGCCACGCGGTCGCCGGGGCCGACGCCGAGCGAGCGCAGGGTGGCGGCGAGCGCGGCGGTGTCGCGCTCCAGCGAGGCCCACGAGATGCTCAGCAGGGGTTCGTCTTCGGCGTGCGCGAGGATGGCGGGGCGCTCGGCGGTGGCGTTGCGGAAGATGTGCTCGGCGTAGTTCAGGCGCGCATTCGGAAACCACTGCGCATGGGGCATCCGCCGCTCGCCCAGCACGGGTTGCGGGCTGCCCTCGGCCACCACTTCGAAGTGTTCCCAGATGGATTGCCAGAAGCCGTCGAGGTCGTCGGTGGACCAGCGCCAGAGC
Source organism: Hydrogenophaga sp. FG152 (assembly GCF_057809615.1). NCBI lineage: Bacteria > Pseudomonadati > Pseudomonadota > Betaproteobacteria > Burkholderiales > Comamonadaceae > Hydrogenophaga > Hydrogenophaga sp. FG152. The sequence goes on from NZ_JBMDKH010000030.1 coordinate 15,152, forward strand.
TCGTCGTAGGACGTGGTGCGCACGCCCTTGTGTTCGCCCAGCCAGGCCTGGTAGTGGGCCAGGCGGCTGGACCGCACCTGCTCGGCGGTGGGCGACCAGAGCAGCTCGCCCGCGCCGTCCGGCAAGGGGTGGGCGTTCGAAGCGGTGGTGGTCGTCATGGTCAGAAGCGGTGGCGGATGCCCACGCGCAGCGCGTTCTGGCTGTCGTCGGACGACGGGCCGTTGGTCACCAGCACCGCGCGCGTGTTCGGGCCCGAGGCCTTGCGCGCGTTGTAGGTCACGTACACGTCAGTGCGCCTGGAGAGGTAGTAGTCGGCGCCCAGCGTCACGGTGGTCCAGGCGGAAGACGCCAGCTTGGCGCGCTGCACGCCCGAGGACAGGATCAGCTCGCCCAGCTTGTACGACAGCGAGAGGCCGACCGTCTTCATCGCGTCCGAGGCGCCGTTGGCCAGCTCGAACTTCGAGCGCGTGGTCAGGGCCGCGACGGTGGCCGGTCCGAAGGCGTAGGAGGCGCCGATGCCGGCGGTCTGGTACTCGGGCAGCACGAAGGCGGTGGCGGGTGTGGCCAGGGTGGTGCCGAGGAACTGCGACACGCCGTAGCTGCTGCCCGGGCGCACGGTGTGGCCCTGGATGCTGGTGGTGGCCACGCCCAGGTTGAACGGGCCGTTGCCGTAGGTCGCACCGGCGCTCCAGGCGTTGCCCGCGTTGGTCGCGCTGGTGCCGCCTTCGGAGAGCGCGCGCTGCACGGTGAACTTGAAGCCGGCCAGGTCGGGGCTCACGTAGGTGATCTGGTTGTCCAGCCAGGCCCCGGCCACGCGGTCGGCGTCGCCCGGCGTCATGCCGTAGATGCCGGTGTGGAAGCCCGGGTGGTAGCGCAGCAGGGTGCCGACCATCTGGTCGAACTGGCGGCCCACCGTGAACTGGCCCAGCTTCTGGTCGGCCAGGCCGACGAAGGCCGCGCGGCCGAACGCCAGGCCGCCCTGGCGCAGCGTGCCGTTGTCGGTCGCCACGCCCATCTCCAGGTTGAAGATCGCGGCCAGACCACCACCGAGGTCTTCGCGCCCGCGAAAGCCGATGCGGCTGCCCTGGGACACGCCGTCGTCCACGCGGGTGATCCCGCTGCCGCCCACGTTGCTGACACGGGTCAGGCCAATGTCCAGCACGCCATAGAGGTTGACGCTGGACGTGGGCGCGGGGGCCGTTTGCGCGAAGGCGCCGAGCGGGCTCAGCGCGGCCATGCCGAGGCAGGCCAGACCAATGAGTTTCGAGTGTTTCACAGTGCTTGCTCCATTTGCCAGTGGTGGCGCCTGCGCGGCGCCGGTTGCGATTCCGGAGCGGGTGCTCCGGGCCTTGGGTGGCCTTGCGGCCGTTTTCGGGCAACAGAAGCCCTGGCGCGTGCACCCGGAAGGGCGCGCGCGCAGCGCTCTGTCGATGGGGGAAAGGAAAGGGCCTGCCGGTGCGCGGGACTCAGATCAACGTCAGCAGGCGGCGCGGGGTCTTCACCAGAATGGTGTCCACGTCGGCCTGCGTGAACCCGCGGCGCAGCATGCGCGGCGCGATGTTGGCGAAGATGTGCTGGTAGCCGTGGCCGCCGTAGCGGCCCAGCCGGGTGCGGGTGCAGATGTCGTGGCTGATCAGCACCTGATCGCGGTGGCCCCGGTCGACCAGCAGCTTGACCATGCGCAGCCGCGCGCCGTCGTTGGGCATGTCGATGTCGGCCGCCGGGTAGGCGGTCTGCTCCCAGCCGAACAGGTCGAACTCGATCACGCAGCCGGTGTCGGCCAGGCGCAGCAGCCGGTCGTCGTCGAAGATCGTGCGGTCGATGTGGCTGATGACCACGCGGTCCACCGGCAGGCCGCGCGCGCGGATGAAGTCCACCACCTCCATGGGCTGGTCGGCATCGCGCCCCGGGTGCACGTTGAGCGCGGCCCCGGTGGCCTGCATCGCGGTGAGCGCGCCGTGCATGACGCGCCGCTCCAGATCCGTCCAGGGGGCCTGGCAGCCGATCTCGCCGATGATGCCGGCCCGCACGGCCGTGCCCCAGGCGCCCACGGTGAGCTGCTCCACCATCTCGCGCGCGAAGTCGTCGGCCGTTCGCGTGTGGTTGGCCGGGTGCTGGTAGTCGTTCACGTAGTGGCCGCAGCCCATGACGATGTGCACGCCGGTGGCCTTCGCCACCTCCACCAGCCGATCGGGCTGGGGGTTGAGGCCGCCCACCGTGAGGTCCACCAGCGAGGCGCCGCCGGCGGCCTTCATGTCGCGCAGCTCGGCCACGGCCACGTCGGTCTCGTCCAGCCGGTAGTTGCGCATGAACGGCTTCTGGCCGTAGGCGATGCCCCAGCAGTTGCACAGATCGATGTCCGCTTCCTGCTCGGCCGGCGGGTTCAGGCGCAGCGGCGGCGGCGTGAGGTCGATGAAGACGTGCTCGTGCATGAGCGTGGGCCCCAGCACGGCAGGGTCCACCAGGCCGAGCACGGTCTGCACGCGGCCTTGGCGCGGCTCGGTGGCGCTCACTGGAGTACCTTCGCCCTGCGGGCTGCGGTGCGAGCTTGCTTGGGAGCGGCCCTGCGCGGCGCTCATGGCTGCAGGCCCTGGCCGTAGCGGTCCACGAAGGCCTCGAAGGCGCCGTGGAAGCGGTCGAGGTCGTCGTCCGTCAGTGGCAGCGAGAGCACGATGAAGCCGCGCCGCGCCACGTAGAAGCCGTGGGCCAGCATGTGGAAGAAGAACAGGTCCTTGACGGTGTGCTCGGTCGCGGGAATGTCGTCGCAGTGGCGGATCTCGCCCGGCGTGGCGTGCAGGTTCATGAGCGTGCCCAGGCCGGTGAACTGCAGGCGCGTGCCGCGCGAGCGGGCGGTCGCGTTCAGGCGCTCGCGCAGCGCGTCGCCGCGCGCGTTGAAGGCCACCGCCACCTCGGGCGTGTAGATCCGGCTCAGGCCCGCGATGCCGGCCGACATGGTCATCACGTTGTTGTTGAAGGTGCCGGCGTGGCCCAGGTGGCCCGGCACGCGCGGGTCGAACAGCGCCATCACGTCCTCGCGGCCACCGAAGGCGCCGAAGGACATGCCGCCGCCGATGTACTTGCCCAGCGTGGTCATGTCGGGCGCGATGCCCAGGGCGGCCTGGCGCCCGCCCGGCGTCAGGCGCGAGGTCATCACCTCGTCGAACACCAGCAGCGCGCCGGTCTCGGTGGCGAGGCGGCGCAGGTCGGCCAGGAACCCGGGGCGCCCGACGATGCAGCCGCCGGCGCCCTGCATGGGCTCGACCAGGATGGCGGCCAGGTCCTTCGCGTGCTCGGCCACGAGCGCGGCGGCACCGGCCTGGTCGTTGTAGGTGCCGAGCACGAAGTCGTGCGGCACATTGATCGGCGAGTGGCCGGCGGCGAAGGTGAGCACGCCACCGTGGTAGCCGCCCTTGAACACGAGGATCTTCTGGCGGCCGGTGAAGCGCTTGGCGGCCGCAATCGCCAGCAGGTTGGCCTCGGTGCCGGAGTTGGTGAAGCGCAGTCGCTGCACCGAGGGGAAGCGGCTGGTCACGAGTTGGGCCAGCTGCGCTTCGAGCAGGTTGTGGCCGGTGAGGTTGATGCCACCGTCCAAGGCGGCCTGGATGGCTTCGCGGATCACCGGGTGGCTGTGGCCGTACAGGCCGGCCGTGAACTCGCCCAGGAAATCGAGGTACTCATGGCCATCCGCGTCCCAGAGGCGGGCGCCCTCGCCGCGGGCCATGGCCAGCGGAAAAGGATCGTAGTAGAGCACCGAGCGGGTGTTGCCGCCGGGCATGACGGCGGTGGCGGCCTGGTAGCGGCTTTGGCTCTGGGGGTGGCGCGCCACATAGGCGTCGCGCAGCTGGCTCAGTTCGGTGTCGAGGTTCATGTGATGGTCAGGGAAAACAGGGGAAATCAGCCGGCGGTGTCGTCCAGCGGCCAGAGGGGGCGCCGCACGTTGCGGTAAGGCAGGGTGCGCAGGTCGGTGGCGTGGATGCCGCCCGATTCCACGAACACGATGCCGCGCGCGATGGGTTCGAGGTCGGCGCGGAAGTGGTTGATGCCCTTGAGGGCGAGCACGTTGAGCCGCTCGACGTCCACGCCGAGCACGCGGTACTGGCCGCGCTCCTCGGCCTGCACGCGGTTGCTGGCGACGATCACCTGCACCTCGCCGCATTGCAGCAGGGCGCTGGCGCCGATGGAGGCCGGTGTGCCGGTCTTGAAGGGGCCGCTGCGCACGAAGCGGCCGTCGGACACCGCGAGCACCCGGGCGCGCACGGCCACAGGCCCGCCGCCGAAGGCCGGGTCGGTCTTGCCGCCGATGCGCAGGTCCAGCGCCTGGCCCACGCCGGCTTCGATCGCCTGGCGCGCGCTCTCGGGGTCGTGGAGCAGGCCCACCAGCGTGCCCGGCAGGTTGGCGGCCAGCAGGGCCTGCAGCAGGGCGGTGGCGTCGCCGTAGCCGCCGCCGCCCGGGCCGTCGGTGTAGTCGGCCAGGATCAGCGGGCCGCGGCCCTGAGCGGGTTCGCGGCAGCGCGCCAGCGCCTCGTCCACGCTTTGCAGGTGCACGGTCTTCTGGTCGCGCCAGCGGTAGGCGTCGTCGATCAGCTCGTCCGCCACGCGCTGGCACAGCGCGGCGTCGCCGTCGCCGACCACCAGCACCGAGGGGCCGGCTTCGTAGACGTCGCCCATGTAGTAGCCCGCGTTCAGGCTCACATCGAGCACGGCCGCCTCGCGCTGCTCCCAGGCCCGCGCGCGGGCGTGCAGGCGCGTCATGGGGCCCTCGCGCAGCGTGCGGCCCAGGTCCATGCCGGCGATCATGTCGCGCCGCGCGAGGTGCACGCGCGGGCGGATCTCGCCGGCCAGGGCGCGCCGCACCAGTGCGCAGGCCCGCTGGCCGGCCTCGTACTGGTCCACGTGCGGCGTGGTGCGGTAGCTGGTGAGGATGTCGGCGTAGCGCACCATGGCGTCGGTGACGTTGGCGTGCAGGTCCAGCGTGGCCGCGACCACCACGCGCGGGCCGACCTGCTGGCGGATGCGGCACAGCAGATCGCCCTCGGGGTCGGGCAGGCCTTCGACGAACATCGCGCCATGCAGCGACAGCACCACGGCCGCCACGTGAGGGTGCTCGGCCAGCGCTCGCAGCATGGGCTCGGTGAGCGCGTCGTAGGCCGCGCGCGTGACGGGCCCGGCGGTGGAGGCGCAGGCGCTGACCGTGGGCACGAGCTGCCAACCCTGCGCCTGCGCGGCGTCGATGATGCCGCCCAGCTCGGTGCGCGTGCCGCGCATGCGCTCGACGATCTCGTCGCCGAACAGCAGCTCCTCGCGGCCGAACTCGGCCAGCGTGGTGCGCAGCCGGCTGAAGGCGTGGCTTTCGTGGCTGAGCCGGGCCACCAGCACTTGGGGGGCCGTGGTGCGGAGCGCGCTCATGCCGGGGCTCCGTGGAAGGCGAAGCCGCGGCCGGGCACCGAGTCCAGCAGGGCGCGGGTGTAGGCGTGGGCCGGGTCGGAGAACACCTGGTGCGCCGGCCCTTCTTCGACGATGGCGCCCTGGTGCATCACGATGATGCGGTCGCAGATCTGGTTGGCCACGCGCAGGTCGTGGGTGATGAACAGCAGGCCGATGCGCAGGCGTTGCTGGATGTCGTCGAGCAGCTCGAGGATCTGCGCCTGCACCGACACGTCCAGCGCCGAGACCGCTTCGTCGGCGATCAGCACCTGCGGGTTGCAGGCCAGCGCGCGCGCGATGCAGATGCGCTGGCGCTGGCCGCCCGAGAACTCGTGCGGATAGCGGTGCAGCGCGTCCGGGCGCAGGCGCACCAGGCGCATCAGCTCCTCGGCGCGGGCCCAGGCCTGCTCATGGCGCTGGCCGGCGTTGACCGCGCCTTCGATGATGGACTCGCCCACGGTCTGGCGCGGGTTGAGCGAGCGGTAGGGGTCCTGGAACACCACCTGCACCTGTTCGCGGAACGCCTTGAGCCGGCGCCCGCTGGCCTTCTGCACGGCCTCGCCATGCGACAGCACCTCACCCGCGCTGGGGTCGATCAGGCGCGCGATGCAGCGCGCCACGGTGGACTTGCCCGAACCCGATTCGCCCACGATGCCCACGGTCTCGCCGGGGCGCACGCGCAGCGACACGCCACGCGCGGCGTGCACATCCTTGCGACCGCCGAAGAGGCGCCGCGTGCTGTAGGTCTTGGCCAGGCCACGCGCTTCGATCAGGGGCGCGGCCTCGGCCACCGGCGCGCGCTGCACCGGCTCGAGGCCGGGCACGGCCGAAAGCAGCATGCGGGTGTAGGGCTCGCGCGGCGCCTGCAGCACCGCGAGCTTGGGGCCCTGCTCGACCATCTCGCCCAGTCGCATCACCACCACGTGGTCGGCGATCTCGGCCACCACGCCGAAGTCGTGCGTGATGAAGAGCACGGCGGTGCCGTTCTCGCGCTGCAGTTCGCGGATCAGCTTGAGGATCTCGGCCTGCGTGGTCACGTCCAGTGCGGTGGTGGGCTCGTCGCAGATCAGCAGCGCGGGCTTGAGGATCAGCGCCATGGCGATCATCACGCGCTGGCGCTGGCCGCCCGAGAGCTGGTGCGGGTAGGCGCCGAAGATGCGCGGGGGCGAGGGCAGGCGCGTGCGGCCGAACACCTCCAGGATGCGCTCGCGGCGTTCGGCCGACGAGAGCTCGGTGTGCACGGCCAGCATCTCGTCGAGCTGCTGGCCGCAGGTCATGACCGGGTTGAGCGCGGTCATGGGCTCCTGGAAGATCATGGCCATGCGCTCGCCACGCACGCGGCGCAGGCGCTCCGTCGGCATGGCCAGCACGTCTTCACCGAGCAGGCGCACACTGCCGCGCACGGGCGCCACGGCGGGCGGCAGCAGGCGCATCACGGTCTGCGCGATGACGGACTTGCCCGACCCCGATTCGCCCAGCAGGCAGGTGGTCTGGCCGGCGAAGACCTCGAAGCTGATGCGATCGACCGCATGAAGCCGGTCGGCGTTGGGGGGCAGTTGCACCGTGAGGTCGTGGACCGTCAGCACGGGCTCGATGGCGGCGTGGGAAAGGGTCATGGTCAGGCTCCGCGGCGGCGCAGTTTGGGGTCCAGCGTGTCGCGCAGGCCATCCCCCAGGATGTTCACGGCCAGCACGGTCAGCGCCAGGAAAGCACCCGGGAACAGCACGTTCTCGGGGTGTTCGTTGAAGTTGACGCGGCCCTCGGACATGATGTTTCCCCAGGTCGGGATTTCGGGCGAAAGGCCGATGCCGAGGAAGGAGAGGATCGCCTCGACCAGCATGGCCGAGCCGCAGACGTAGGTGGCGTGCACGATCAGCGGGGCCACGGCGTTGGGCAGGACGTGGCGCCAGAGAATCTTCCAGGTCGGCGTGTTCAGCGCGGCGGCGGCTTCCACGTACGGTTCCTCGCGCACCGAGAGCACGATGGAGCGCAGCAGCCGCGCCACGCGCGGGATCTCGGGGATGGCGATGGCCACCACGATGGTCAGCAGGCTGGCGCGCCACATCGAGACCAGCGCGATGGCCAGCAGGATGTTGGGGATCGCCATGAAGCCGTCCATGAGGCGCATCAGCACGCCGTCGAGGCGGCGGAAGTAGCCGGCCGCCAGGCCGATCAGGCCGCCGCCCAGCATGGCGAGCACGGCCACCGCCACGCCCACCAGCAGCGAGACGCGCGCGCCATAGGCGATGCGGCTCCAGGTGTCGCGCCCGAAGCCGTCGGCCCCGAGCAGGAAGAGGTGGTCCTTGGCGTCGCCGGCCAGGTCGGTGAAGGGCGCGCGCGTGCCGGGCGCGATGTTGATGCTGGCCGGGTCGATGGCCGACGGGTCCACCGTGCCCAGCCAGGGCGCGGCCACGGCCACGAAAGTCAGCAAGGCCAATGCGCAGGCGCCGACGCGCACCGCGCCGTTGGCGCGCACCAGTTGCCAGGTGGAAGGCCGTTGGCGAGCCGGCGTGGCTTCTTCGGGGGCCACGGAGGGCAGGTCGCGGGGATCGGAGGTCATGGTCGTCATTCGGGCAGGTCGGTCAGTAGCGGATGCGCGGATCCAGCAGCACGTAGCTCAGGTCGATCAGCAGGTTGATGAGCACGTAGACCACCGAAAACAGCAGGATCACGCCCTGGATGACAGGGAAGTCGCGCGAGAGCACCGCGTCCACGGTGAGCTGGCCCAGGCCGGGGATGGCGAACACGGTTTCGGTGACCACCACGCCACCGATCAGCAGCGCGATGCCGATGCCGATCACGGTGACGATGGGCACGGCGGCGTTGGCCAGTGCGTGCCGCATGAGGACGGCGCGCTCGGCCAGGCCCTTGGCCCGCGCGGTGCGGATGTGGTCTTCGGTCAAGGCCTCGGACACCGCCGCGCGCGTGACCCGCGCGATCAATGCGGTGTAGACCAGCGAGAGCGTGATGGCGGGCAGCACCAGGTTCGCGAGCCAGGGGCCCACGCCCGAAGAGAGGCGCGCATAGCCCTGCACCGGCAGCCAGCCCAGCTTGAGGGCGAACAGCCAGATCAGCGCGTAGCCGATGACGAACACCGGCACCGAAAAGCCCAGCACCGAGAAGCCCATCAGCATGCGATCGAGCCAGCCGCCGTGCCGCGCCGCCGCGAGCACGCCCAGCGGCACGGCGATCAGCACGGCCAGCACGATGGTGAGCGCGGCCAGCGAGAGCGTGGGCTCCAGGCGCTGCGCGATCAGCGTGGCCACGCTGGTCTTGAAGTAGTAGGACTCGCCCAGGTCGCCGCGCAGCAGCTCCCCGATCCAGATCAGGAACTGCGAGGGCAGCGAACCGTCCAGCCCCAGGCTCTGGCGCACGCGGGCGAGGTCGGCCTCGGTGCCCATGTCGCCCACGATGAGCGCCGCGGGGTCGCCGGGCGTCATGCGCAGGATCAGGAACACGAAGACCGCGACGAAGATCAGGACCGGCAGCGTCGAAAGCAGCCGGCGGGCGATGAAGGTGACCATGGCGTGTGCAGCGGCTGTGCGTCAGGGCTTGCTGATGTTCCAGTAGACGTTGGTCGCCCCGACGAGCACGCCGCTGACCACGCCTTTGCGGAAGGCCACCGGGCGCAGCAGCTCGCCCATGGGGGCGAAGGCGCCGATCTCGTAGGCGCGAACCTGGATGTCGTCGGCCAGTTGCTTGCGCTGCGCTTCGGTGGTGGCGCGCGCGTAGGTGGAGCGGAGCTGCTCCAGGCGCTCGTCGCTGGCCCAGCCGAACCAGCCGGCTTCGCCGTTGGCCGACAGCGGGGCGTAGTTGATCGGGTTCAGCGCGTCCTCCGTGCCCCAGTAGGTCACGAAGGCGTCCCAGCCGCCCTGGCTCGCCGGCTCCTTCTTGGCGCGGCGCGCCACCACGGAACCCCAGTCCATCGATTTCATGTCGACGGTGAAGCCGCCCTGGCGCAGCAGCTGCGCCACCACCGGCGGCAGCTTGGCCAGCAGGCTGTTGTCGGTGGCGTGCAGCAGCACCACCGGCTGGCCCTTGTAGCCTGCGGCCTTCAGCAGTTCACGCGCCTTGGCGAACTGCGGCTTGTCGGTGAAGCCCAGGCTCTTGGTCGAGGCCAATGGCGAGCCGCAGGGGTAGACCGACATGCAGGTCTTGTACAGCTCGGGAATGCCGACCTGCGTGCGCAGCAGCGCGTCCTGGTTCATGGACAGCATGGCGGCCTGGCGCACCCGCACGTCGTTGAACGGCGGCACCAGGTGGTTGAAGCGCAGCAGGTACTGCCCGCCGGCCGCGGCCGCGGTGGTGATGCGGTTGTTCGCCTTCAGGGCGTTGTAGTGCTCGAAGGGCACGGACTCAAGCATGTCGACCTCGCCGTTGACCAGGGCATTGACCTGCGTCTGCGCGTCCTTGAGCACCACCCACTCCACGCGATCGACCTTCACCGTCTTGCCACCGGTGGTGCCCGAGGGGGCTTCGGTGCGCGGCACGTACTTGTCGTTCTTCAGGTAGACGGCACGCTCGCCCGGGCGGAACTCGTCGGCCTTGAAGACGTACGGGCCCGAGCCGATGTGCTCGGCGATCTGCTTGTCGGCCGGCGTGTCGGCGATGCGCCTGGGCATGATGAAGGGCACCAGGGACGAGGGCTTGCCCAGGGATTCGAGCACCACGCCATACGGCTCGGTGAACACCAGGCGGAAGCTGCTGGCTGACACCGCTTCGGCCTTGTCCAGCACGGCGTACATGCGCTGGCCCATGGGGTCGCGCTTGGCCCAGCGCGCCAGCGAGGCGAGCACGTCCTCGGCCGTCACCGGCTGGCCGTCGTGGAAGGCCAGGCCGGCGCGCAGCTTGAACGTCCAGCTCTTGCCATCGCTGCTCACGGTGTGGGACTCGACCATCTGCGGCTGGATGCGCCCTTTGGCGTCGGTGCCGAAGAGCGTGTCGTAAATCATGTAGCCGTGGTTGCGGGTGACCACTGCCGTGGTCCAGACCGGGTCCAGCACCTTCAGATCGGATGAAGGCACGAGGCGGAACGTGCTGCCCTGCGCCAGGGCGGACGACGCCGCGAGGACGAGGGCAGCCCCCAGGGTGGAGGCGAACATGAAGCGGCGCGTGAAGGGCATGGGCATTCCTTGGTGGACACGTTGAGTGGGTACGTTCAGCTTCAAGCAAGCAATATGCCACGCAGGACAATTACTTTATTGTTCACTGGATAATTAGATTTTGTCGAATGGAGCATGGCGGCAGGAGAGGGATAACCCTAGGCGGCGGTCTGGGGCCCTTGCCCGACAACGGTGCGCGCAACGCACCAAACGGGCCGTTGGAGCGCTCGGGAAGGGTGCATGGCGCGGGGGTGGAGCGTGTACCATCGGCCCGGCCTCCTCAACGCCCGACCCGACGCCATGCCCCCCTCAGCTTCCTCCAAGCCCGCCCGCAAGACGGCGGGAAGGCCCACCAACAGCACCATCACGCGCGAGCTCATCGTCGAGGTGGCGCTTGCCCAGATCGACCGGGTGGGCATCCATGCGTTCAGCATGCGGGACGTGGCGCGGTCGCTGGACGTGTACCCCAGCACCATCTACTGGCACCTGGCGTCGAAGGACGCGCTGCTGGCCGAGGTGTCGAACCTGGTGATGGCCGGTGTGGTGCCGCCGCGCGGCGAAGGCGACTGGCGCGCCTGGATGCGCAAGCTGTTCAACCGCTACCGCAAGTCCGTGCGCAAGCACCCCAACGTGGCGCAGTTGATCGGTGCTCAGCTGGCCTCCAACGGCGCCTTGAGCACCGACCTGATCGAAGGCGTGATCCAGGCCCTGCTGGAAGCGGGCGCCACCGAGGCCAACCTGCGCGAGGCCTACAACTGCGTCATCTCCGCGATGATGGGCTTCATGACGATGGAACTGGCGCCCCTGCCCACCGACGATCCCGAGGGCTGGGCCACTGCGCTGGAAGGCCGGGTGCGCTCCATCGACCCGCTGGCCAATCCCACGCTGGTGCGCTACCTGCCCTTGCTGGCCAACCGCGCTTTCATCCTGCGCTGGCAGAACGGCACCGACGTGCCGCTCAACAGCAGCTTCGATGCCCATGTCGAAATTTTTCTCAGTGGGCTCGAAGTGTTCCTTGGCCGTAAGACATCCCCGACGGGCTGAAGCGGGCACGGGGCGCCAGCGCTGCGGCGGGGGAGCGCCGTGTCGATCAATGCCCTGTCAGCGCCTGAGTGCCGCCAGGCGCGCCTTGGCGGCCTGCAAGAGCCCACCGCGCCCGCTGGGCGCCCGGGCCTTGGTCTCGCCCGGGGCGAGGATCTGCATCGCTTCCCCCGAGGCCAGGCGCTGCGCCAGCTGCGTTCGCGCCGCGTGGGCCTCGAAGGACGCGTGGCTCAGCACGTGCACCTGAAGGTGGCGCCCCAGTGTGCCCCGCAGCTTCTGGCAGGCTGCCGCCATGGCGGCGGCATCGGGCAGGCGTTCGCCGTGCACGACGAGCACCGTCAGCGTGCCCTGGGGGTCCTCGCCCAGCAGCACGGCCTGCAGCACCGAGTCCTTGAACTTGGCGCGCAGCATGGCGCGCAGCGGCTCCGCCGCAGCGAAGGACTTGAGCGCGATGCGGCGCAGCTCGGCGTAGAAGACGAAGCCGGTGTTGGCGCTCACCGGCCCGGCCTCGCCATCGGTATCGGCGGCGTGCTGGGTCAGGATGCCGCTCTGCAGCAGGTGCTGCAGCGTGCGCTCGACATCGTCGGGCGTCAGCCGTGTCGCCTTGGCGAGCGCGGACCTCGAGTGCGGTTGGGTGGGTTCGGCGAAAACGGTTTTGAGGATCTGTTGAACCTCAGGCGCCAGGAGGAAGTCGGCGGCGCTGATCGTGCGGGAAGTCATGCCCGCGACTTTGACACAAGCGCCACGGCCCTCGCCTCAGGTCAGGGGGCTCAGAGCGACAAGCGCTTGAAGAGGCGCTCCGGAATCGACTTGATGATGGCCATCACGCCCCACCAGAACCAGGGCGCGTACACGACGTCGCGCCGCTTGGCGATGCCGCGAAGAATCTCTTCGGCGATGGCATCGGGAGAACTCCAAAGCGGCCCCTTCTTGTCAAATGCCGCCGTCATCGGTGTGTCCACGAACCCCGGCTTGATCGTCAAGACCTGGACGCCCGACTTGTGCAATCGGTTGCGCAGGCCTTGCAGGAACGTCGCCACGGCACTTTTCGCGGTGCCGTACACGTAGTTGGATTGCCTGCCGCGATCGCCGGCCACCGAACCGAGAACGACGATGGCGCCCTGCCTTTGCGCTTCAAATCGGTTGGCCAGATGGGTGAGCAACGAGATCACGCTGATGGCGTTGGTGTTCAGTTCCTGGAGCGCGGCCTGGAAATCCTGCTCGCAGGCTTTTTGATCGCCCAATGTGCCGTGGGCAATCAGGGCCACGTCGACCCCCCCGAGTGCGCCTGCGGCGGTGTCGATCACGGCGGCGTGCTGGGCCAAGTCGTTCACGTCCAGCGCCGCACACTGGACCGACTGAGCGCCGCGAACTTTCAGATCGCCCGCGATCTCGTGCAGATGATCCCGGTCGCGCCCGACCAGATAGAGCTCATGCCCCTCGCGCGCCCAGCGACGCGCCGTCGCTTTCGCGATGGCTGAAGTCGCACCGATGATCAGAATTCTCGTCATGATTTTTTTGGGTACAGATGCATCTGAAGGGCGTGCCTGCGTGCAGCGTTTATGCCAAACCCAGTCGACGGGACTGGGCCGACATGAATTTGCCGTGGGCATGCCAGCGTGCACGCACCTCCTCGAACTCCTGCCACCGTGGGTAACCCGCCTTGAACATGGCTTCGCTCATCCGGGCATCCTTGGCGAGATACAGCCGCCCGCCATGCGCGGCAACGATGCCGTCCAGCACGTCGAGCAGTTCAAATGTCGCGGCTTCCGCTTTGAAATCCACCGCCAGCGAATACCCTTTCAGGGGGAAGCTCAACGGGTTGGCATTGGCGTCGCCAAACAATTTCAGAACAGCGAGGAAAGCACCGAGTCTGGATTGACCGATGTGTTTGAGTATGTCCCGCAATCCTTCCGCACCGGATGCCTTGGGCAACACAAACTGGTATTGCAGAAATCCCGGGCGGCCATACAAGCTGCTCCACCCGGTAATGGCATCCAGCGGGGCAATGAATGACTCGAACGGCTGGCGCGACTTTTGCGCATGGGAGCGTGCCCGGCCGTAATAGGCGGCATTGAACATCTTGGCCACCGCTCGATTGAGCAAACCCGAGGGCATTTCGGCAGGTATTCCAAGGGCCTTGACCTGTTGTGCGATCAGTGGGCCCTCGGTGCATTGCTCTCCCATGACGAGAATGGAGCGGCCCAGGTGGGTGCCACGCGCCATGCAGTCGATCCAGGCGACCGAATAGGCGCTGGCGGCATGCGCGTCAAAGGCCTCAAGCACCGCGTCCAGGTTGGGTGTCTTGATCCTGGTCTCCAGGATGTCGCTGGCGGTGATGGCCCTGAGCCGCAACACGGCGGACACGATGACGCCGGTCAGCCCCATCCCGCCACAGGTGGCATGGAAAAGCTCGGCCTTGTCGGATGGAGACGCACCCACGCACTCCCCGTTGCCCAAAAGAATCCGAATCGAAGCGACATGGGCGCTGAAGGTGCCATCACGGTGGTGGTTCTTTCCGTGAACATCACTGGCAATGGCACCGCCGACGGTGATGAAGCGTGTGCCAGGCAGGACGGGGAGAAACCAGCCACGTGGCACGAAGGTTTGCAGAATGTCATCCAGCGAAACACCGGCATCGCAGGAAAGCACACCCGTCTGCGGATCAAAGTCATGAAACTGATCCAGATAGCGGGTTGAAAGCACCTGGGGGCCCAGCGCACTGTCACCATAGCTTCGCCCCCGTCCGCGAGCGATCAGTGGCAGGGCGCCTGGCATGGCACGCAGGCACTGCTGCCTCGACAGCGGCTCGGCCACATGGGCTTCCTGCCTCGGATAGCGACCCCAGCCATGCAATTCCATCAGGCCGCCTGGGGTGCAACGTTTTCGCGGTGGATGGCGCAGTCCAATTCCAAGCCAATGGCACCACCAATGCATCGCGCTGTGATTGAGGAGCGAGGTGGGCGCATGAAGGCGATGCTAGCATGGGCGTCGTCCATGCCACGGGCTGGAATGGACAATGGCCGCAGGGCTCGCCAATAAAAAAATCAGTTCTCGCTCGACATCCATCCGCCCATGAAAACCCGACTTCTCTCTTTCGCGGTGCCGCTTGCCGGAACGCTGTTCATGCTCGGGTATTTGCTTTATGGAGATTTCGCCCCGACGATGCGCGGGCTCGATTTGTCTTGGCACGCGATGCTCGGGTACGCCCACGAAAACAGGCTTCAGCACGGCAGTCAAATCATATTCAACTACGGGCCGTTGTCTTTCATCGAATCGGTCATCTACTTCGAACAAACCCATCAGGAGAGGCTGCTCTACAAGGCCGCCTTCCTGCTGATGGTGGGCATCGGTTGTTTCCTGGTATTGCAAATCAGGAGCGCAGGGGCTTTGCTGGCCTGGGGTGGCCTGACCCTGCTGATGGGCATCTGGCGGGATGTGTACCTGCTCCTGCCCGCCTTGCTGCTGTGCCACCATGAATGCCGCAGACAGCAGGGCAATGCCGCGCAACTCGCGCTTTCGGTTCTGCTCGCGTTCGCCGCGGCGTTGGCGTGCCTGGTCAAGGCGAATGCCCTGTTCTTCAGTTTGCCTGCCCTTGTCCTGGCGAGCATCTACCGCTTCACCGTGCGGGACTACCGGCCCATTGTCCCCGTGTGCTTTGTCTTGTCCTTCGTCCTGCTGTTCTGGTTGTCTGGCCAAGATGTCTCCGGCGTGTTCCGCTTTCTGCGCGGCTATGCCGATGTCTCGCTGGCCTACAACGCGGACATGGGCCTGCCCGCGCCATTCGCGCTGCATGGCGCCTACATCGTTGGCGCCGCCGTCCTTGTCGCCGCAACGCTGCGCATGACCCGGCCTGCCAGCACGGTGCTCAGCCTCGTCACGCTGGGGTATCTGCTGGTGGCCTACAAGATGGGTTTTGTTCGGCATGGCGCGAACCCGGGCGCTTCGTTTCTCGCGCTGGCCGTGCTGTGCGCCGTGCAACTTGGGAGCCCAAGCGTCGACGTCCCCACCCGCCGCCACCGGCGTGTGATGGCCGCAGTGGCGATGGCCGCGGCTTTGCTGGCCATCCACATCTCGGCATCCGTGCTCCCGCAAGTGGGTTACATCACAGGGTACGTGCACGCTGTGGAGAGTCGCATCCGCTATGTGCTGGACCCAGGATACCGGGCCGCCTCGGATGCCGACAGGCGCCGTCGCCACGAGACGGCGCTCATGGAAGCGCGCGCAGCCCTGCCCTTTGTGGGCATCGAAGGCCCCGTCGATGTCTTCCCCTTCGAGTTCAGTCTGGCTTACGCGTCTGGGTTGCCGATCGCCTCGCGGCCCGCATTTCAGTCCTACTTTGCCACCAGCCGCTACATGTCGGCGCGCAACGCGGATTTCCTCGCCAGCCCGCAGGCTCCGCGGTCGGTGGTTTTCAGCGTCGTGCCCATCGATGGCCGCTACGCAGCCCAGGAAGATCCGCTTACCCTGGGAGCCTACCGACGGCAGTACCAGGTTGACCGGCAGACGCCGAACGCCCTGCTGTTGACGCGCCGTGCTTCGCCGCTGGCCCAGTCTGAACGGTGCCGCACGTCTGAAACGGAGTTCGATCTGCCACTGCTGGTTCCCTCCGTGGGCCCGGATCAAGCGGTGTGGGCCGAGATGGACGTGGAACCCACCTGGTTCGGACGGGTTCTGAGCCTGTTGACCGGTCCCCCCGTTCTTCGCATGACGATCGCCACCCCGATGGGGAGCACCGATTTCCGGTATCTGCGCGAGGCGGGCCAGACCGGCTTCCTGTTGTCACCCGCGCTGGTCTCCACCGAAGCGGCCGCGCATTTTTTCAATGCCGAGAGCCGCCTGGAAGACAAGGTCCTGGGTCTTTCGATCCAACAGCCCAGCGGAGCAGTGCCTTGGTTCGAGGAGAAGATCTCCGTCAAACTGTGCGTGCTTTCCTGGGATTCGGCAGACAAAGCCGGCCCATGACCGCTGGCTGTCGTGGCTACACCGCTGCAGCGAGTTCGGGCACGGCGGTGAACAGATCGGCCTCCAGGCCGTAGTCGGCCA
>NZ_JBMDKH010000031.1:0-31414 GCF_057809615.1 Hydrogenophaga sp. FG152
GCGGCCGCGCGCCCGCACGCAGGGCAACCACACCCTCGCGCTGGTGGCCGATCTGGAGCGGCTGCGCGAGCAACTGGGCATCGAACGCTGGTCGGTGCTGGCGGGTTCCTGGGGCACGGTGGTGGCGCTGGCGTATGCGCAGCGGCACCCGGCGCGCGTGCAGCGCCTGGTGCTGCGCGGTGCCTTCGCGCTCACGCGCCGTGAGATCGGAGGCCTGCTGTTGCCGTCGGCCAAGCGAGGGCAAACCCTGAGAGCGCCGGCCGCGCTCTGGCCGGTGCGCGTGGGTGACGGTGTGCCGGTGGCGCTGCAACGGCTGAGACAACTGATTCAAAACGGTACACCCGGTGTTGCATCGCTGCGCGCGTGGCGCGGGTGGGGCCTGCGCGAAACCGCCGATGCGGCGCATGGCCTGCGGCGCAGCCTGCGCCACGCGGCACACACCGGCTCGCCCTGGGCGAACCCGATCCGCCGTGAATGGGCCGGCCTGCAGCGCCAGCAGCGGCGCGCGCTGGCGCGCCTGCGCCAGCCCGGTGTACACCGCAGCGACCGCGCGGCCCGGGCCCGCTACCGGGTGCAGGCGCACTACCTGCTGCACCGGGGTTTCATGCGCCCGGGCGGGCTGGACCGCGCGGTGGCGCTGCTCGCGCGCGAGGGCATCCCGGTGGACTGGGTGCATGGGCGCTTCGACGCGATCTGCCCACCGGCCAACAGCGTCCGCTGGGCCGCGCGGGGCCGGCGGTTGGGCGGCCCGGTGGTGTTGCACCTGCCGCCCAGCGGCCACCTCGGTGGCGAGCCGGCGATGCTAGCGTGTCTGCGCGCGTGCGTGAGGCGCCCGTTGCCATGAGAGCGGTGGGCGCCTTGCTGTTCGCACTGTGTGTCTCCGTGAACGCACAGGGCAGCGACTGCCCGGACGGCGTGCTCTGGCAGACCGTGGCACCGGGCGTGTGGGCCTGGTCGCCGCCGGTGCCGCAGGAGGTGTCGCCCGACAACGCCGGCCATGTGGTGCCGACCTCGGTGCTGATCGACGGCGGTGAGGCGCTGCTGGTGGATCCCGGCCCGAGCCATCGGCACGGCGAGCGCGTGCGCGCCTCGCTGGCCTGCCGCTTCGGGGTGCAGGTGCGCTGGATCGTCAACACCCACGCGCACGCCGAGAACGTGCTGGCCAATGGCGCCTGGGCCGACCGCATCGAGACCGGCCAGACCACGGTGCTCGCCACCGAGGGCACGCGCCGGGCGATGGAGCAACGCTGCCCGGCCTGCCTGCAAAGCCTCATCGAACGTGCCGGCGCGCAGGCCATGGCGGGCACGGCCATCGTGTGGCCCACGCGCAGCCTGATCGAAGGCGAGGTGTTGGCGGTGGGCTCGCAGCGCCTGCGCGTGATGCGCGTGGAGCAGGGGCACACCGAGAGCGACCTGGTGCTCTGGCACGCGCAGCAGGGCGTGTTGTGGGCGGGCGGCCTGGTGTACGGCGAGCGCCTGCCCGAACTCGCGCAGGGCAGTGTGGACGGCTGGCTCGCCGCGCTGGACCGTTTGCAGGCGCTGAGGCCGCGCCACGTGATCGGCGTGGTGGTGTCCAGCGCGCAGGGCGAGCAGGCGCCCGTGGCCCTCGCCGGCACCAGGGCCTACCTGCAGGCCTTGCGCGATCAGGTGCTGAGCGCCATGGACCAGGGGCGCCACGCCGGCGAGAGCGCTGCCGTCGCGATGCCCGAATGGCGCCATTCGGTCGGCCACGCGCAGCGCCAGGACTTCAACGTGCAGCGCGCTTGGCGCGAGCTGGAGCCGCTGTGGATGCAGCAGACCGACGGCGATTAAGGTTTTTCCAGTATCGGTCGTCAATATAAGAGCCAGCATCGCTGGACCGCTGCTTTTTCGAGAGCGGAAATTTTTTCATGACAGGGGGTCAACCGATGAATCCACGTGACACAGCCGTGGCCCTGGCCGCATGGGTCACTTGCGGCCTCTCGCAGGCCGCCACGTTCACGGCCGCCAACGAAACGGAGTTGGCGGCGGCAATCCACGCGGCGAATGCCAGCGGGGATCCCGCTTCCACGATCAATTTGACCGCGGCCTTCACCCTCACCACCGCGCTGCCGCCGGTGCAAGGGGGCGTGACGATCAACAGCAACGGTTGGCAGATCGCCATCGAGTCGGTGGCCGGCGGGGCCCTGGTTTTGCAGCCCGGCGCGTCCTACGGCGTTTCCGGCCTGGCCGGCACTTTGCAGGTCGGCAACACGGCTGGCACCATCGGCACGCTCACCGTGCGAGGTGCGGGCACCAACGTCCGGACGGTCTTGCTTCAAGGTCTTGAAGGGCAGGCCCACATTCGCGTGCTCGATGGTGGTGTGCTTGTCTCCACCGGGCCATCCGGGATCCGCTTCGGCGGTCCCTCGGCCACGGTATCCAACGGCGGCGTGGCCCACGTGCTCGTCAGCGGCGCGGGCTCGGCCATGACCTCAGGGGTCTCGTACATTCACCAGCGCGGCACGCTCGAAGTGTCCAACGGTGGTCACCTGGAGACCCGGGCAGCGATCCAGCTGGGCTCGATGCCCGGAGGCTTCACCGGTGTCGTGACCGGCGCGGGCTCCCGGCTCGGCACCACCCTGGGCGCCATCACCCTGGGTGCATCGGGCACGGCGAGCCTGCGTGTGTCCGACGGCGGGCTGCTTTCGGCCAACGGCGGCGCTGCCGCGCTCAACCTGGCCACGAACGCCAGTGGCGTTGCCACGTTGAACATCGGTGCGGCCGCGGGAGACGCGGCCATCGCCCCGGGCACGGTGCTCGCCTCGGTCGTCAACGGCGGCGCCGGCACGGCGGTGCTGAACTTCAACCACAACGCCAGTGCCCACGACTTCACCGCGCCCATCACCGGCAGCGTCACCCTGAACCACCTGGGCGGCGGCACGACCACGCTGCGCGGTGCCAGCACCTATGCGGGTGCCACCACCGTGGCCGGCGGCACGCTTCGCGCGGGCGCGGCCCAGGTGTTCAGCGCCAACTCGGCCCACACCGTCGCCGCCGCAGGCACGCTGGACCTGGACCGCTTCGACCAGACGTTGACCCGCCTGAGCAACGCCGGCACGGTGTCGCTGTCGGGCGCCACACTCACGCTGACCGGCGCCTATGTGGGCCTCGGCGGCACCATGAACCTGGGCGTCGGACCGGCCGGCGCTCCCCTGGTGTTCGCGGGTCCCACGGCCAGCGCCACGGGCACCACGCCACTGCGGATCACCAACCTCGGCAGTCTGGGCGCGCCCACCACGGGCGACGGCATCGAAGTGGTCAGCGCCACGGGCGGCGCGACCACGACGGCCCAGACCACCCGCAACGCTTTCAGCCTGGCCGGCGGCCAGGTGGGCGGCGGCGCCTACGCCTACCAACTGCATGCGGGCGACGCCAGCGGCGCGGGCGAGAACTGGTACCTGCGCTCCACGGGTTACCGCAGCGAGGCCTCGCTGTACGCCGTGGTGCCCGAGCAATTCCGTTCCCTGGACATCGCCATGCTGGCCGATCGGCAGCAGCGCGTGGGCGAGCCGCGCGCCGCCAAGGACGGTGCCAGCGGCGGCGAACGCCAGGCCTGGGGCCGGATCTTCAACGTGAACCGCGACATCGCCCAGCAGGGCACCGTCAGCCCCACCAGCCACGGGCGCATCCGCGGTTTCCAGACCGGCACCGACCTGTGGGGCCATGCCCTGTGGCGCACCGGCGTCTACGTGGGCAAGCTCGGGAGCGACATGAAGGTCCATGGCCTGGCCAGCGGCGAGGTGAACTACGCCGCGGGCCGCAACGACCTGCGCAGCCAGTACCTGGGTGGCTACGCCACTTGGCTGCCCGCGGATGGGCTGTATGTCGACGGCGTGCTGCAGGTGGGTGACCACCGCTACACCGCGCACGCGTCCACGGGGCTGGCGAGCACCGGCAAGGGCGACAGCCTCGTGGCCTCGATCGAAGTGGGGCGGGCCCTGGCGCTGGCGCCGCGCTGGGTGCTCGAGCCGCAGTTCCAGATCGCCTACCAGCGCGTGAAACTGGACAGCAACACCATCAGCAACGCCGGCATCGAGCAGGACATCGACGGGGGCTGGATCGCCCGCGTGGGCGCGCGCATCAAGGGCCAGTGGGACATCGGACCCGGACCGTTGCAAATCCATGGCGGCCTGAACCTCCACAAGCGCAGCAACGGCACCGACATCACCCGCTTCGTCGGCACGGGCGGCGGCACCGACATCCGCAGCCGCACCGGCGGCACCAGCAGCGAGCTCACGGCGGGCGCCAGCTGGCGGGTGAGCGCCCGCACCAGCGTGTACGGCGAGCTTGGCAAGCTGTGGGACATGGCGGGCGGCGCGCGCACCCGCAGCGGCGTGAACGGCAGCGTGGGTGTGAAGCTGCTCTGGTGACGCTCGCGCGGCCTCAGCCCAGCAGGTCAGGCGGCAGCTGGTCCTTCTTGCGGTAGATGGTGTTGCGCGAGACGCCCAGCGCCTTCGCCGCCGCCGACACATTGCCCTTGTGCAGGCGCAGCATCTGCGCCATGGCGCTGAGCGTGACGTCCTGCAGGCGCTGGCCATCGCCGGGTGCCACCTCGCTCAGCGGCGCGGGCGGTGGCAGCGGCTCGCTGCCCGGGGCGGTGCCGAAGGACTCGGCCAGGCCGCCCTGCGCCGCATCGGCGGCCTGGGCGTGTTCGAGTTCGTCGAGGAAATCGTCGGGCAGGTGCGCCACGTCGATCACGCCGTCACTGCCGACCATCACGACGGCGGTGCGCAGCAGGTTGTGCAGCTGGCGGAAGTTGCCCGGCCACTGGTAGCGCTTGAAGAGCGCCATGACGTTGGGCGCGATGCCGATCTGCTGGCCCTGGTCGCACAGCGCCTTGAGGATCTTGTGCACCACCAGTTCGAAGTCCGTGCGCTCGCGCAGCGCGGGCAGGCGCACCACCAGACCATTGAGGCGGTAGTAGAGGTCTTCGCGGAAATCGCCGCGCGCGATCATGTCCTTGAGGTTCTTGTGCGTGGCGCTGATCACCGTGACGTCCACCTCCACCTCCTTGCCCGCGCCCAGCGGGCTGACCTTGCGGTCCTGCAGCACGCGCAGCAGGCGGGCCTGCAGGTGCTTGGGCATGTCGCCGATCTCGTCGAGGAACAGCGTGCCGCCGTGGGCCTGAAGGATCTTGCCGATGGAGCCCTTCTTGCGCGCGCCGGTGAAGGCGCCTTCTTCGTAGCCGAACAGCTCGGACTCGATCAGCGTGTCCGGGATCGAGGCGCAGTTCACCGACACGAAGGGCTGCGCCGAGCGCGTGGAATCGCCGTGGATGGCCTGGGCCAGCAGGTCCTTGCCGGTGCCGGTCTCGCCCAGGATCATCACCGGGATGTCGCGCCCCGAGACCCGGCGCAGCTTGTGGATCACCGCCGACACCTGGGGGTCGCCCGTGTCGAGGTACTGCAGCGAGGAGAACTGCATCTTGCGGCCGGTGGGTTTGAGCGGCTCGGCCGCGGCGGTGGCGCAAGCAGGTGCCGCGTCGGGCGCGGCGCCGGTGGGCTTGCCACCGCCCGACCAGGGGTTGGCGGCCTTGATCTTCACGCGGCACCAGACCGACACGCCGTTGTGCATGCACAGCTGCTTGGGCGTGGGCATGGCACCGCTGAACAGCTCGAACAGGGCCGAGATCGGCATGCCGAAGAGCGAGGAGAAGGTGTGGGCCTTGAGCGCGCTGAACGGCAAGCCGATCTGGAACTGCGCGCTGCGGTTGGCCGAGAGGAAGCGGCCTTCGGGCGAGAACACCGCGATGCCCTCGACCAGCGTGCCCAGGAACTCGGAGCGGGTGTGGAAGTGGATGCGGATGGCCTTGGGGAAGATGTCCGCGAACATGTGATTCTCGATCATCTGCGCCGACATGCGCACCAGCGCCAGCGTGTGCTGGTGGTAGCTGCGGTGGTCACCCGTCACGTCCAGCGCGCCGATGACCTGGCCGTAGGGATCGAAGATCGGCGAACACGAGCAGGTGAGGAACTTGTTGGCGTCCATGTAGTGCTGGCTGCCGTGCACCGTGAGCGCTTCCTGTTCGCTGAGCGCGGTGCCGATCGCGTTCGTGCCCTTGTTCTTTTCGGACCAGTCCATGCCGGGCGTGAGCGCGACGCGCGAGGCCTTTTCGAGAAAGTCGGTGTCGCCCAGCGAATGCAGCACCAGGCCCTTGGCGGAGGTGAGCAGCACCATGCTGTGGGTGTTCACGATCTGGTCGTAGAGCGTCTCCATGACCGGGGCGGCGTGCTGGAACAGGAATCGGTTCTCTTCCCGCGCATCGTTGAGCAGGCCCACGCCAGGGCTGGAGAAATCGGGCGCGTCCGTCGAGTCGATGCCATACGCCTGCGACCGGCGGTGGGCCTGGCCGATGGGATCGGGTGGTGCGTTGCCGTCCGGGCCGGGGGGCGCGGGCGCATCGTGTCTTCCGCCGGGAGGCGTGAAGAGGGCTGCACTCATGTTGTCTCCTGGATCCGGGGGAAATCCCCCCCAGTAGTCGGGCACCCATCGTGGCGGGTGCTCCGGGTCGTCAGACGGGCTGTCGTCCTGGTCGCGCGGGTTCATGCAATTCTCTTCATAACTGTCCCTGTGAGCAACACTGGTTAATCCCGAGATGCAACAGCGTGTCCCGGGTGTCTCACTTTCGCTGTTAGCAAAGAGCCGGCCACCACCCGGGCCAGGCCGTGGCGCGCAAAGTTGACACACAAGGCGCCCATGAAGCGGCGGACTGTGACATCCGGTGCGACCGCAGGCGACCCGGTGATTCAAATTGGCACACCTTGCACGGGCCTGACCGGCCCTGCGGGCGGGCCCGTCCCTTGCGTGGCTCCGGTCCACGGCGCCATGGCCTGCAACTTGCTGTCCATGCCGGAAAAGACCCTTTCTGAACCGGAGACAACCCATGAAGATTTCGCGTTTCTCTCTTCCCTTGCGGGGCGCGCGCGGCCTGCTCGCGCTGGCCATCACCTGCGGCGTGGCCGCTGTGATGGCGCATGGCGACGTGACACCGCAGGCGGTGGACACCAGCACCCTGCCGCAGCTCGGCACCAAGTGGCTCGATGCCAACCCCTACAGCAGCGGCCCCGCGAACAAGGAGGCGCTGCGCATCGGCACCTCGGCCTACAACCAGAACTGCGCGCGCTGCCATGGCCTGGAAGCGATCTCCGGAGGCATCTCGCCCGACCTGCGCAAGTTCGACGGCGAATGCTCGGGTTACGCCGACGCGGCGAAGAAGGCCGCGTGCTTCAAGGAGATGGACGACTACTACATGGCCACCGTGCGCCGGGGCCGCGTGCGCGACGGGCGCGTGTACATGCCGCCATTCGAAGGCACGCTGTCGCAGGAGGCGATCTGGTCGATCAAGACCTACCTCGAAACCCGACGCGAACCCTGAGGCGGGAGACGCGCATGACCACGACCCATCAACACCACCCCGACCGCCGCCAGGTGCTGGCGGCCCTGCTCGCCGCGAGCGTGCCACTGGCG
The DNA here is from genome assembly GCF_057809615.1 of Hydrogenophaga sp. FG152. Classification (NCBI taxonomy): domain Bacteria; kingdom Pseudomonadati; phylum Pseudomonadota; class Betaproteobacteria; order Burkholderiales; family Comamonadaceae; genus Hydrogenophaga; species Hydrogenophaga sp. FG152. Next base: position 7,489 of record NZ_JBMDKH010000031.1, read on the forward strand.
CGCGCGCAGGCCGACCTGAGCGACCTCGAACGAATCCGCGCGAATGGCGCGCTGAAAGTGGCGGTCTACAAGGACAACGCGCCGTTCTCCGACGGCCCGGCCAACGACCTCCACGGCCTGGACGTGTCGATCGCCGCCGCGCTGGCGCGCCAGCTCCAGCTGAGGCTGGCGCTGCTCCCGTTCGACGCGGGCGAGAACATGAACGACGACCTGCGCAACATGGTCTGGCGCGGCCACTACCTGGGCTACGGCCCTGCCGACGTGATGCTGCAGGTGCCGGTGGACCGCTACCTGATGCAGAAGAACCGCCAGGTGATGATCCTCGCGCCCTACATGCGCCAGCAGCTGGTGCTGGCGCACGACACGCGCCGCATCGCCGAGGTGGCCACGCCCGAAGACCTCAAGGGCCTGCCGCTGGCCGCCGAGCGCGGGGCCGGCGCGGCCAGCGCGCTGATGGGCCACGGCGGCGGCCTGCTGCGCGCGCAGGTGGGCATCCACAACACCGGCGAGCAGGCGGTGCAGGCCGTGGTGGAGGGCAAGGCCGCCGCTGCCTATGTGACGCGCGCGCAGGCCGAATCGGTGCTCTCGCACACCGATCCGAGGCCGAGCCACATCCGCCTGAGCATGCTCTCGCTCGGCGGCGTGCCCGACACCGGCTGGCCCGTGGGCATGGCGATCAAGGCCGAGAACAAGGAACTCGGCCAGGCGCTGGAGGGTGCCATGAAATCGATGCGCGACAGCGGCGAGCTGCTGGCCATCTTCCAGAAGCACGGGTTGACGCTCACCGCGCCCTGAGCGCCGCTGTCTTCGTCAAGGCCACTGGTTGCGCGCGCAACCAGTGGCCTTTTTCATGGTGGGCGACCCGTGTGCCGCTTTGAGACAGCTCATGGGCGTGTGCGCGGTTCCGGGACAGTGCGAAGGCGCAGGTGTGCAGCTGTGCAGCGTTTTTCAATGCCAAACCCCATGGCATGGAACTTGAAGTGAGAGGAGGGCCTGAAGACACAGGCCTTGCCATCAACGTTCACCCTGAGGAAGACAACATGCTTTACGCAGCCCCCGGCGCCGCCGGTGCCAAGATCGCCTACAAGGCCCAGTACGACAACTTCATCGGCGGGCGCTGGGTCGCGCCGGTCAAAGGCCAGTACTTCGATGTGATCACACCCGTCTCGGGCAAGGTCTACACGCGCGCCGCGCGCTCGACCGCCGAAGACGTCGAACTCGCGCTGGACGCCGCGCACGCCGCCGCCGATGCCTGGGGCAAGACCTCGGCCGCCGAGCGCGCCAACGTGCTGCTCAAGATCGCCGACCGCATCGAGCAGAACCTGGAGCTGCTGGCCTACGCCGAGACCGTGGACAACGGCAAGGCGATCCGCGAGACGCTCAACGCCGACATCCCGCTCACGGTGGACCACTTCCGCTACTTCGCGGGCTGCGTGCGCGCGCAGGAAGGCGCGCTGAGCAACATCGACGAGAACACCGTGGCGTACCACATCCAGGAACCGCTGGGCGTGATCGGCCAGATCATTCCCTGGAACTTCCCCATCCTCATGGCTGCCTGGAAGCTCGCGCCCGCGCTGGGTGCCGGCAACGCCGTGGTGCTCAAGCCCGCCGAGTCCACGCCCATCAGCATCCTGATCCTGGCCGAGCTCATCGCCGACCTGCTGCCGCCGGGTGTGCTCAACATCGTCAACGGCTACGGCCGGGAAGCCGGCATGCCGCTGGCCACCAGCAAGCGCATCGCCAAGATCGCGTTCACCGGCTCCACCACCACCGGCCGCGTGATCGCGCAGGCCGCGGCGAACAACCTGATTCCCGCCACGCTGGAACTCGGCGGCAAGTCGCCCAACGTGTTCTTCGCCGACATCATGGACAAGGACGATGCGTTTCTGGACAAGGCCATCGAAGGCCTGGTGCTGTTCGCCTTCAACCAGGGTGAGGTCTGCACCTGCCCCAGCCGCGCGCTGATCCAGGAAAGCATCTACGACAAGTTCATGGAGCGGGTGTTGAAGCGCGTGGCCGCCATCAAGCACGCCAACCCGCTGGACACCGACAGCATGATGGGCGCGCAGGCCAGCAAGGAGCAGCTGACCAAGATCCTCTCGTACCTTGACCTGGGCAAGCAGGAAGGCGCCGAGGTGCTGGCCGGTGGTGGCCAGGCGAACCTGGGGGGTGACCTGGAAGGCGGCTACTACGTGCAGCCCACGCTGTTCAAGGGCCACAACAAGATGCGCATCTTCCAGGAAGAAATCTTCGGCCCCGTGCTGGCCGTGACCACCTTCAAGGACGAGGCCGAGGCGCTGGCGATCGCCAACGACACGCTGTATGGCCTGGGCGCCGGCGTGTGGAGCCGCAACGGCAACGTGGCCTACCGCATGGGCCGCGCCATCAAGGCCGGCCGCGTGTGGACCAACTGCTACCACGCCTACCCCGCGCACGCAGCCTTCGGTGGCTACAAGGAATCGGGCATCGGGCGCGAGACCCACAAGATGATGCTGGACCACTACCAGCAGACGAAAAACCTGCTGGTGAGCTATTCCGAAAACAAGCTGGGGTTCTTTTAAGCAACGCGTGCGGACCGGCCAAGCCGGATCCGCCGCGTTCTGGCAGGGGCACTTCGCTCCGGAAAGACCTCAGGAGATCTCTCATGGTTGAAAGAGTCATTGCCACACCGGCCGCCGTGGAATTGATCGATCGGCTCAAGGCGCAGCATGGCCCCGGGCTCATGTTCCACCAGAGCGGCGGCTGTTGCGACAACAGCGCGGCCAACTGCTACCTGCTGGGTGAGATCACCACCGGCGCGGGCGACGTGTACCTGGGCGACATCGGCGGCTGCCCGTTCTACATCGGCAAGGCGCAGTACGAATACTGGCGGCACACGCAGCTCATCATCGACGTGATCGACGGCCACGGCGGCACCTTCTCGCTCGAAGGCCCGCAAGGCAAGGCCTTCCACACGCGATCCCGGGTGTTCACGGCGCAGGAGATGGCCGAGCTGGACGCACAGGCCTTGCCCTGAACCACCACGCAGGCTAGGACAACCAGTCTTCCGCGTCAGGCCGGCGTGGGTCGTGGCTCGGCGGTGGAGGAGGAGGTGGCGGCGGCGCTTCGCTGGCGGCGAGTTGCTCCAGCACGATGGCGCTCTCCTTCATCACCTCTTCAAACAGCAGGCGAACCCTCAGCCGCGCCGCTTTCAATGCGGCGAGCTGCTGGGTGACCCTTTCGCGGTCGGATGGGGAGAGATCAACGGACAGGGCGCGGAACGTTCGCTCGATGTCGGCCAGCTCGGCCTCGGCCTTTTTCCACGCATGGAGCTTGGGGGAGGGAATATCCATGCCCCCAGCATGCGAGCGGGCCGCCCTGGCGCGGGTAGGAGAACGCCCCATGTCGGCGAAGGAAAGGGCCGAAGTTCTCGCCGATCGCTTCTTGGGCTGCTACCAGCGCATTCGCAGGCCCACGGCCCCGTTGAGTCCGCCGCTGTGTCGCGCATGCCCACCTGCGGCCCCCACGGTGCCGGTGAAGCGGGTCACATCCCGGCCTTTGCTGCGCTGGTACAGGTTCAGGCGGGCATAGGGTTGCAGCCTGCCGGCGGTGGTGGAGAGTTCGCCTTTCAAGCGCAGACCGGCGCGCACGGTCCAAGCGTTGTGCGTGTTCTGCTGCACGTCGGCGCCCGCGATGCGCACGCCGTCGAGGTCGATGCGCTGGTGGATGAACTGCAGTTGCGGCTCCAGCACCCAGCCCGCCGCGAGCGGGTAGCCCCGCCCCACTTCCACCGAGGCGAGCAGGCTGTCGCCCTTGCCGTGGGCGGCCGAGGCGGTCAGCGGCGCCACGCCGTAGCGGTGGCGCCCGACCTGCAGCACCGTGTCCGCGTACAGGCCGCTGGGGCTGAGGTAGGTGGCGTAGGCACCCAGGTAGTCGCTGCGCAGTCCGTTGCGGCCCACCGCCTGGTCGGCGATGCCGCTGGCGAAGCCGCGCACTTTCATGTCGCCGTCGAGCTGGCCCACATACAGGCCGGCGCGCCAGTCCGGCTGGGCCCACAGATCGACACCCGCCTGCAGGCCGTTGAGCCGGCCCTGGCTGCGCGGGCTCGCGTTGCCGCGCTGGCTCACGGTGCGCTCGGCGCTGATGAGGCGTGCCCAGGTCTGGCGCTCGGCGCCGCTGCCGGCGCCTTCGCCGATGCGCTGGTGCCAGTTGCCCAGCATCACGGTGTTGCCCAGCCGCAGTTGCTCGGGCAGCGCAGCGAACAGCGGCACCTCCACCCGGTAGGCGGGGATGGTGGCCCCCGCGGCGAGTGGGCTGGAGCGCAGGAACCAGCTTTCCCCCGCGCCACTGGCGTCCGCCGCGAACAGGCGGTATTCGTAGGCACCGGCGTCGACGTGTTCGCCCGCGAGGCGGAAGGCATTGCGGGTGGTCTGGGCCGTGGTGGTGGCACCGTTGAGCGCGCTGATGACCTCGATGCCATCGCCCGTGGTCAACGCGCCCAGACCGCCGAGGTTGGTGACCTGCACGGCGGTGGTGCCGCTGGCGCTGGCGCCCGCGCCAGTAAAAGCCGTGCCGATGCCGACCTGGTGGTTGTTCGTGTCGATCCACACGCCTTCGGCCCCACCCGCCAGCGTGGCGAAGCCGCGCAGGAAGTCGGCCTGGCTGAAGGTCGCGCGCAGGATGCCCCCGTTGAGGTTGAGCGTGGCGGTGCCCAGGCCCCGCTCGACCACATCGGTTTCCAGCACACCGCGCCCGCTGGCATCACCCAGCAGGTTCAGCGTGCCGGTGGAGCCGGCCAGCGCCGCGATGCGGGTCTGCGAGGTCTGCACCGTGCCGCTGTCCTCGATGGTCAGTTCGCCGATGCCCTCATAACCCACGTTCAACTGGGCCGAGAAATTCAGGCTGGACGCACGGCCGCTGACCGCGTCGCGGCCCGACACCGTGGCCGTGCCGTTGCCATTGGGCTGGTAGCCGAAGTAGGCGGTGTGGCCGGTGATCGCGCCGCCGTTGTCCACCGTGAGATCACCGGGGTCGGTAAAGCCCACGTAGAGGTTGGAGGTCAGTGCCCAGGTGGACACGTTGCCATCGGCGTCGACGCCCGAGACGGTGACCGAGGCCGTGCCGCCCATGGCGATGTGGCCGTGCGAACTGCTCACTAGGCCCCCATTGAGGATGGAGAGCGAAGCGGTGCCGCCGGCGCCCACGTTCAGCTCACCCGGCATGGTCCAGGTGGACACATGGCCGGCGCCGTCGCTGCCGGTGACGGTCACCGTGCCGTTGCCGCCGGCGTAGCCGATCGTGCCGTACGCGCTGCTCGCCGTGGCGCCGTCCTGGATGGTCAGCGTGCCCACGTCCGTGTCGCCCACGTAGATTTCGCCGGCCTCGACCCAGTTGGGCGACGGCACGGGCAAAGGGCCCGGGTTCACGTCGCCCACGCTCGGCGCTCTCTTGAGGAGGCGGGTCGACTCAGGTCAGATCGCGAGGCGGCACGCCCACCTCCGCGCAATGGCGCCGGTAGTCCGCGATGCGGTCGGCGGTGCTGATCCGCTGCAACACGCTGTGGTGTGCCCCCAGGTATTCCACGCTGCCCTTCACGACCACGTGCACCAGCAGCTCTTCGTCACCGGTGGCTTCCCACCAGTCCACATTGCCCGCAGGCTCGTGGATGTAGTCGCCCGCGCGCACCACGCGGCCGTCGTTGAGGCGGCGCTCGCCCGCCAGCGTGAGGGCATGCACTTCGCCGGTGTGCCGGTGCAGGCCCAGGCGCACACCCGGCGCGAGCCGCATCAGCTCGACCCAGCCCGAGCCGTCTGGCAGGAACTGAATGGGAAGCGACCACTTGCCCTCACCTTCGGGGATCCAGGCATTCAGGGCCGCGCGGCGCAGGGCCGTGGCCACGATCACATTCGCGAGTTCCATGGCGTTCCCCTTCATTGGTCCGGGTGCTGGTGGCGGTACTCCTGCGTCCGGCCGCCGAAGCCGTAGGCAGACGCGCGCACGTCCTGCACGTACACATAGCTTTCGGTGTGCACATCGCCCAGGAGTCTTTCGAACAGCTCGAACGCCTCGGCCACATAGCGGGCCTTCTCGGCCTTGGTGTTGGTCTCGTCGACCACCTTCACATCGAAGTAGAAGCTGGTCTTCTTCAGCGCTGCCAGCGACTGGCCGGCGATGAACCAGTCGCGCGGGTCGACATAGTCGATCACCACGGCGGTGAGGTCGCGCCGTTTGCCGAGCACGCGGCTGTCAGTTCGAGCAGCGCTTCCGTGATGCGCTCGGAGAGCTCGGGCGTGCGGGGCGCCGAGACCTGGACATTGAGGATGGGCATGGTGGCATTCCTTGGTTGGTTGGGTGGCCTTGACTTTAGAAAAAGCCACCCCACCCGGAAACCGCCCGGCAAGCCAATGGGTTTTGCTCCAGACGCAAAAGCAAAGGAAGAACGGCATCGATGCCGATGACGTCATTGCCGAACGGAGCGCCGAGGCGCAGGGCGCTTTCGGGCCGGCTGCTGAACGGGCGTGATGCCGTCGGCATCGAAGAGTTGTTTGATCTGCGCACGCAGCCACTGGTAGCTCGGCTCCCGATGCGTCCGGCGGTGCCAGTAGACGTGGATGGGAAACGACGGAGGCCGAAACGGCAGGGGCAGCACAGCGACCGCATGCGTCTTCGAGGCTTCGAGCGCAAACGCCATGGGGACCGTGGCAACGAGATCGGACCGGGCAACGATCACGGGAAGGCTGAGGTGGCTCGGCGTTCCCAGGACGACCTTGCGCTGGATGCGTTCGCGCTCAAGCGCCTCCTCCAGCAGCGATGTGGAGCGGGCGGCTGTCTTGACCACCGCATGGCCAAGGCTTGCATACACCGAGCGCGTCAAGCCGGATCGAACGGCGGGATGACCCTTGCGCACCATGCAGGCATAGGTGTGGCTGTACAGGGACTGGCGGAAGTAGGCGTCGCGCTCCAGATCCGGCAGGTAGCCGATGGCCAGATCGACCTCGCCCGTGGCGAGGCGCTCGCGCAAGGGCGTCTGGCTGGGTGACGAGATCTGGAGCGACGTTCCGGGTGCCTCGATGGCCAGATGGGCGATCAGGTCCGGCAGGAAGATCACCTCTGCCACGTCCGACATGGAAAGCCTGAATGGCGTCTCGGACCGCAGCGGATCGAAGACCGTCGATCCAAACACATCCTGCTCTACCTGCAACAGCATGGTGCGGGCGGTTTCTGCCAGCAGCAACGCCCGTGGCGTGGGCCGCATGCCCCCGGGACTGCGGACGAACAGCTCATCCCCCAGTTGATCGCGCAAGCGCGCGAGGGCGGTGCTGAGGCCCGACTGGCTCATCTGCAGCGCCTCGGCCGCCCGCCCCAGATGGCGCGTCTGATCCAGGGCCACCAGCAGTCTCAGCAGATTCAGATCCAGTTTCTTCATCGCAATTACCGATAAGCAAATTCGGCATTTTGCGATTGATCGAATGTCGGCGCCAGCGTAAGGTCGCACCCCATCACACAGGAGACAAGGCCGTGGCGTCCCACGTCGAATCGGTGCCCTTCATTCAAACGGACCTGCAGAAGCAGCTGGCGGCATTGCGGCGCGCCATACCCGTCTCGCGCATGCTGGACTACGGTGTGGCGCCGGGCGATGCCCTGTCGGTCCACGCCTCGGCGCGGGACGAACATCCCCAGGCCTGGGACGTGCTTTGCGAATTCCAGGCCGCCCGGTACAGGGAGCTGGCCCGGGCCTCGATGGAGCGCGGGCATCGGGCAACGGCCGCCTACGCATGGCGCGCGGTGCATGCGCTGCTGCAGTGCGCGCAACTGGCGTTCAACGCGGACAGCCCGCGCAAGAAGGAACTCTATGAAGGGGCCCACGTTGCCATGCAGGCGCATGCCGACGCCAGCGACGACCTGACGGAACTTCGCCTGGCGCACGAGGAGGGCGTGCTTCACGGCTGGGAGGTGCGTCCGCTGGCGCAGGCAGCGCGCGGCGCCGTCGTGGTGCTCGGCGGATTGAGCGGGTGGGGTGCTGTCTATCTCGGCATGGCCCGCGCCCTGGCCGCGCGCGGCTTTCAGGTGGTGCTTGCCGAGGGGCCGGGCCAAGGCCTCACGCGCATGCACGGCGGCATGCACCTCGACGCGAAGACGCTGCCCCTGTTCAGCCGCTTCATCGACCACGCGCAGTCCCTGGCGGCAGGGCGCATCGGCGTGGTGGGGAACAGCTTCGGCGGCTTGTTGGCGGCCCACCTGGCGGTGCGGGACCCTCGCGTGCGTGCCGTCGCCATCAACGGCGCGCCCATGGCGCCCACCGTGCCCGACTTCCGAACCGCCCGAGAGCAGATGCAGGCGGTGTTCGGCGTGCACACGCTGGACGCGCTCGCTCGGGGACTCGCCGACCTCTGCCTGGAGCCGGTGCGGCACCGCACCGACGCGGCCATGCTGATCGTTCAAGGCGGCTGTGACCCGCTGGTCCCGATGGACGCCCAAAAGGACTTCTTCCAGCTGGCTTCCTCCCAGGTCAAGACGGTGCTCCAGTGGTGCGATGGTGAACACACCATCTACAACCACGCGCCCGAGCGCAACCTGCGCATGGCCGACTGGTTTGTCGAGCAACTGGTGCCGCACGGGCCATGACCCAACCGCCCGCCTGGACCCGGGAACACCCACAACAACACGGAGACACACATGAGCAGTCAGAAGAAAGAATTCGATGTCATCGTCGTCGGCTATGGCCCCACCGGGCTCGTGCTGGCCTCGCTGCTCGGCCAGCTGGGCCACCGGGTGGCGGTGGTGGAGCGTTGGCCGAATCTCTATGGGAAGCCGCGCCTGACGCACATCGATGGCGAAACCGCGCGGCTGATTTCCCTGTGTGCCGACGGTGACCATGCCTTGCGCGAATCCTGGACGACGCCCCACTACCACTGGCGCAACGGAAAAGGCCAGCTGCTGATCGATGTGGCGGCAGGCAACACGAAGAAGATGCTGTGGGACGACCACCTGTCGGTTCATCAGCCCCACATCGAAGAGGCCATCCACGAGCGCATTGGCACACTGCCCAACGTGCGCCTGTTCCGCGGCTTTCTGGCCACCGCGATCGAGCAGGACCCGAAAAGTGTGACGCTCCACTGCAAGCCCTGGACCAAGGAGCCGCATGCAACAGCGACCGATGCGGACAACGTGACGCTGGTGGCCCGTTACCTGGTGGGGGCCGACGGCGCCAACAGCTTCGTGCGCGAGGCAACCGGCATCGCCCGCCATGACTTTGGCTTCAATGAGCGCTGGTTGTGCGTCGACACCGAACCTCTGCGACCGCTGCCGGCCCAATTCGACGAATGCGCGGTGCAGATCTGCGACCCGCGCCGGGGCTACATGTTCATGCCCATCGGGAAGACCCGGCAGCGGTTCGAATTTGCCTTGCTGCCTTCCGAGACCACCGAGCAGATGTCCACGCCCGACGCGGCTTATGCCCTGCTGGAGCGGTACCACGGCATTGCGCGCGACGACGTGCGCCTGATCCGCCACCTTGTCTACACCTTCGAATGCCGGTTGGCCAAGACCTGGAAGGTGAAGCGCGTCTTTCTGGCCGGCGATGCCGCTCACACCAACCCACCCTATCTGGGCCAGGGTGCGTGCTCTGGCATGCGCGATGGGGCCAACCTGGCGTGGAAGTTCGATCGGGTCCTGCGCGGCGCGGCAGACGAAACCCTGCTCGACAGCTACGAAGAAGAGCGCAAGCCCCATGCACAGAAGCTGATGCTGGACTCACGCTCCCTGGGGCTGGTGGCCAACACCGCCAACCCGGTGAAGGCGGCGGTGCGCGATCTGCTCTTCAAGCTCAAACTGACGCCCAAGCCGCAGTTCCCCATTCTCAGCACCGGGGTACTGCTGCGGGGTGGCAACGGCAAACCCGTTGGGGCCGCAGGCGCCGTGCCGCCGCAAGGGCGGCTGGGGATCGGCGACAAGGTCATGCGATTCGACGAGCACGTGGGATTTCGTTTCTCGCTGGTGGCGCGCGCCGGTGCGCTGGATGGACTGACGCCCGGGAGCCGCCGCCGCCTGGACGCACTCGGCGTGCGGGTGGTCGAGCTGGGCGGCAGCGCAGCGCTGAGTGGGCAACAAGTCCAGGATGTGGACGGGGTTTACGGGCGCTACCTGAAAGAGATCGGCGCGGACATGGTGGTGATCCGCCCGGATTTCGTGCAGTTCGGCAGCGCCATGGCGACCGATGTCGATGCCCTGGTCAGTGCGCTGCAGGCGCAGCTTGAAAGCGCCGTTGACGTGCCGGCATAGATCGTTCAACTGGCACCTTGCACTTTTTGACGGCCTTGAAAGGCTCAGTCGGGGAAGCGCTCAATGTGCGTTTCACGCCGGCCTATCGGTACACCGCAGTAGCGATCTTTGATGTCGACAACTTGCGCGCAAGGATGCTATGGTCGGACTGTCCTAGTCGGTGGAAACGGTCGTTTGCCAAGAAAACTGGCTGCGTACGGCAGAGGCCGAGGCAAACTACTGGCGGCAACTCGCCAATCAGGACGCCTTGGCGGAGGTCTGACTTAAACCAACCGGCCTCCACGAAATTCGGGGTGGTTCAAGCAATCTGGTCGGAGATCGAGAATGTGGGAATGGCTAAACACCAACGCTGGCGCCGTTCAGGCGGTAGCTGCCGGCGTGTCTGCTTTTGTCGCATGGAAGCTGGTCGCGTTGACAAGACGTTATGTAGATTTGACTGGCATCCTCGCTGAATCAGCTAAGCAGCAAGTTGAGATCGCCAAACTCCAGGCCCAGACGGCGAAAGACATACATGAGGCAACTCGCCGCCAGCAAAAACTGGTGGAGGACGCAAAAGCACAAGCGGAGCGCCAACTGAGCAGCATGGCCGCCAAGTATCTTGCGGCTCTCGCGGGTCTGTCGTCACAGACGATTGCGCCGTCTGCCCTCCAGGCGCTGCCACGAATATCAACCCAAGACTTGGACACGTTTTCCCAGGCCGCAATCCAAGCCAATGTGAAGCCCGACGATGCAGATGCGGCGGCCAGCGGTCTCTCTTGGCTCGCTGGTCTCCAGGAACGGGTTGCGGTATCGCAGAATTCACAACAGTTCTCGCAGGCCGAGACAACGATGTACTCGAAGACGGTTCGTAACGTCCGCGAGAGCCTCAGGAAACTGACGAATTTCCGACCTGCCAGCGAAGAGTACTAGTGGCCTAACCAGCACTTGCAGCCGACGGGGCGATGCATGAAAGCATCAGGAGTTGCTGTGGCTAAGCGCATTCGTTGAATGACCGCCCGAACGCTTTCACCACGGCCGCTCTCTCTTCTAACCGCAGTCATGTATGGCGAGACGACGACAGGTAGCATTTGCTGCGGAGCCGGTACAAGGAGTGCTGGGGCGCCTTGCCATTTGAAGACGAGATCCTCAGTAACGCAGTCCGACAGCTCTTCAGTAGACAAGGCCTTGGGGGGGCGTAGAACAAGTGGGTCGAGCGCCTGGTGGGTCATGGCCGCGTCACCGTTCGATCGCGCTGCGCGACGATTCCTGTTGCATGGGCGTGTAGCGGATGTGCGTGTCCAGCACGCCGTCCTGGTCACTATCCACTTCGGCGTGTGTGAGCTTATTCAGTCGGAAGTGCTCCACGCGCCCGGTCTTGCCGGTGGCGGGGTCACGGTAGTCGGCACGCTGAAGCACGCCGCTGTTGAAGTGGTACGTGAGGTCAACCACGTCGTCTCCATCGGAGTCGATCCACTGCGTTTCGATGTTGCCCTGGTGCATGCTGAAGGTCGTTTCAAAGCGGCCGTCGAAATCGTCGTCGCTTCGGATGGTCGTGACGCGGCCGTTTTTGTCGTACAGGGTGATGTGGTCGATCTTGCCGTCGAAGTTGCGGTCGGTCTCCACGCGTAGGAAGGTGCCGCGCGGCGATACGGTCCAGCGTTCATCCAGCGTGCCGTCGCGGTTGTGATCGATGCCGTCGGCCGGGATGGGCGCGTGGAGATAGGCGTACACGCCAGCAGCGCCCAGGACCAAACCAAGCGCGAAAGCACCCACGCCTTTGCCACGGCGGGGCTGGACGTTGGATGCCAGCGGCGCGTCTACAGGCTGCGCCGCCTCCCAGCGCGCGATCGCCTCGCGTCCGGCTTCGTACTGCGCGTCGTCGATCACCAACCGCACCAGGCCACCAGCCGGCAGTTCACCCACCGCTCCCTGCAGGTGCTCGCCCCGCACCAGCGCGCTAAGGCCTTCCTGCTTCAAGTAGTCCGCCAGCATGTGGGCCTCGACGGCGTTGGCGGCTTGGTAGAGGGTCTTCATGCCCGCATTCTGGCAGAGCCTAACGCGCGACCTTCATGCCCCGATTCGTTCATTCAACGCCGCCAAGGACGTTCGAAACTGCGCGATGCTCGCCGGTCCTGCCTCACACCATCCCGCGCTGTGTTCCGACGGAGATCCGCTTGAGCGAGTGGCCAAGCAGCAGACTCAAGTCAATCCCAACTTTCTCGCTGTGGACTGCTGCCGGTTTCACAGACACCTTGTTAAGGTGGAAGATGAAACCGGAGGGGTGGTCTAACGCCTAGGTCTGAGGAGCGGCTTAAGACTGGTTACTGCTGCCAGAGCCACTGCCGCGAATGTGCGATCTGCAACACATTGCGGTCGCTCGCCAGTTGACGGTGAAGGTTATGAATGGAAGGGTGCGTTGCACGGCTGGACTCCCGCAATCCCAGAAGCGGAAGTTGCACCGATGTGTAAGCGACCGTTCAACGTGAAGTTATGCCGTGGGCTCACGGGCGTGTTCCAAGCTGCTCAATGCCAGTCAGAGTCGTCGGACTGAACGAGTGATAGCTCCAGCGGGGGAGGCTGTTGTCCTTCGCGTAGCTTTCGAGCTTTGCCTTGAGCGCTGGGAGATCAGGAGCGCCTATGACCTTGAGCACGGAAGGCAAATAGGCCTGCGAGGAGGCACGGGCGAAAATTTCGAATGGTCCGTGATGTCTTTGCGCGTATAGCAGGGTGTATGGCCACCACCGATGCCACGAATCAACGCCCATCATGTCGCCTCGAAGGAAGCAAACCAGATCAGCCTGCATAACGTGGCGGAATGCGAGCCCGGATGCGTGTGAGCGCTGCTCAAGAAAATCAGCTCGGAGTGAGGCGCGGCCCTTCTTAAGCCTTTGATTCCTGATTTCGAGTGACTTCACATACTCCTGCAGCGCAGTAAAAGTGACGGTTGTATTCTTTCCATAGTCAGAGTTGCCAGGCACATAGTAGGGCTGCCCCAACAGGTAGTCTGTGACGCCGAAGTGTTCTCCCTTCAGGAGAACGGCCACACCGTACAGGAAGAGTTCATGCACGATGAATTTGAAGTTGTCGAAGTCGAGCTCATTCCATTGATTGATGTGTGGAGGCCGGTCCAGGTAGGGAATGAGCGACTCGTAGAACCGGTGCAGGCGAGGTGAGTAGCTACTGGTGTCTGCGTACTGAGCTAGTGTGGTCAGAACCTGAAGAAACTCGTTTCGAGCGGGGAGAAAGTCCTCGATGGACTTGGCAACGCGGTCGTCAAGCTCTTCCTCACCTGGCGCGAGCCGAAACCGCTCAAACTGCTCAGTGAACGTAGTGAAGTATTCGTCCACCGCACCTCTCGCATAGGCCTTGTCGCTTCTTAGGGCGTCGACAGCTCTTTTCGCAAGCGGAGTTGTCCCAAGAACCGGTGCATTGGCGTCGGTGATGAATGAGGGTGGCCTTCCAAGTTCCGGCTTCTTGAACAAAGGCTTATCAAATATCCAGCGCACAAGCTTTTCGAAGTTCTCCGCGTATCGCTCGCTTTCGCTTAGGTCAATGTAGATGCGAGACTTGTAGTAAGTAGGGAGGAACGGTTTGCCGTCTGCGTCCTTCTCGGCGAGCACCGCCACAAACTTTCCCTGATCCTGCTTTGCGTACACCTCGGCCGAAATGATCTGGGTCTCCGTCCCTACACCGCCCGCCCTTCCGTCCGCCTTAGTAGCGTAGATCTTGTCGCACACAAGGGCGACCTTAGAGATGCTCGGGTCAGTAACCATCTTCTCCATGAACGCGATCGCGTCATGGCCTTCACGTAGGTCCCACTTGTCGAGAACAACGTCGATTCCGCTGGCTACCAACTCATTGGCCAATTCCACAACCCACTGCTCATGCTGAGGGTTCGACCAACTGTATGAAACGAACAGACGGGGTGCACTCACGGTGTCATTGTCTCCAAGAGATTCCGTTCGACAAGCATATTCACGACGACTCCTTATGGCATTCAGGAAATGCCGAATTTTCGCTTAGATCCGAGTGCACTCGGGCGAACGCGTTGACTTCAGCTTGAGTGACCGCAACGTGGCGCAGATCACCGTTCGGAACGCTGGCGAGGCGGAGGGCAACCGCTGCGGAGCAGGCTTCCGCTTTCGATACCCGCTTAAGACTGGTGTGAGACTTTCAACCATTGTCGCGCAGCCGACTGCTTTCTACACACGGAGCGGACATCTTGCACGGCGTCTCAGAGCCGTCATTCCAATTGAACTGATGGACCAGAGTTGTAGCCTCGACGGCGACCTTAGCCAGTAGACTGTGGAGCGATCGGCAATCCTGACTTTTCCACTCATTTGCGCGAATCTTGCCAGAATGCAGTGCATGCTGCTCTAATTCAAACTTTGGGTGCAACAAACAGTCAGAGAGGGAGCATATGTCGAATGACGATGCGTTCAACGTAGCCAAGGACAGCGTTTCGCTCGTCGTGGAGGTCATTAAGGCTGCGGGTGACAACCCACAGGTCAAGGAAGCTGCAGGCAATCTCGGACAGACGGCCGTTACGCTGACAAAGACCATCAACAACGTGCTTGTTCCCTTGGCCGCAATCAACTTCGCTTTCGACAAGGCCCGAGCTTACTTTTCTGGGAGGTTCCAGCAAGACATTGCTGAGAAGGCGCAAGCAATACCACCAGAGTACGTTGTTGAGCCAAAGGCATCCATTGCCGGCCCTACGTTGCAGGGGCTCGCGTTCACGCACGACGAGCCGGATCTCAAAGAGATGTATCTAAATTTGCTGACTACTTCAATGGATGGTCGCTCTGCCTCATTTGCGCACCCGGCTTTTGTGGAGATCATCAAACAACTTGATAGCGAAGATGCAAGGCTAGTCCGAGAGGCACTTCAATCCCAGAGCGCGATTCCGATCATCCAAATTCATCGAAAGTTCAAGGACGGCTCTGGCTACAGCGTGCTCGTTCAACATCTGCTTAATCTGAAAAATTCAACTACGGGCGTGCCCGTTGAAGACCCGCAGCTTCCAGCAATGATTGACAACTGGATTCGCCTCGGACTAGTTGATGTGGCCTACGACAAGCACTTAACCGAAGCCGCTCACTACGCTTGGGCAGACCAACGACCTGAGTTTTTACGATTGCGTCAGGAACCACAACAAGACGAGGTACAGGTGGAGTATCAAAAGGGGGTCATGCAGCGCACCGAACTTGGGAAGCGTTTTGCACGGGCCATTGGTCTTCAGTGAAGCCCGATCCTCTCTCCAAGCGGACCGCCTCTGGCGGCCGTTGGATTCAAACCTCCGCCATCCACAATACTCAGTCGATCAATCATGTCGAACATTGAACAATTTCCGGAAGAGGATCTTGCCCCCGAAACCGAGTCCCAGGGTGACATAAAGCCCCTGCGTGACAAACTTGAGGCTAGATGTGTCGCTGCGAAGATTCCGATAGAGGAGGTCGAAGGACTTGAACCTGGTGAACGAGTTTTCCGAGTCGGCATTCCCTGCGGTAGAGAGCGACGCTGGATCAGCTGTTTTAACTTTTCTAGTTTTGAGCGATTGCTATCAGTGCCATTTGAGGACTACGTGTTCTTGCAAGGACTTGATGCCGTCTGCAATTACAAGACAGGGACAGTCGAAGCGGCAGTTCGCGCTCTAGGTGCGTCCTCTTCAAGGTCGCTCCTCTCTCGCCTGCTGAAGGTTCCTCCGGGTGTTTCGGCGGACCATAACGCCGCTACAGGACTTGAACTTTTATCACCGGATCAGAAGACTTCGCTTGCCATCTCGGAGCCATCAGCCGAACTCTCCAAACTAGTTCGTGGCCCAAGCCCAAGATTGTCAATCTCACTGACCGCCGACGGGATCACTCAACACGACAAGGCGCTTGAACACCTTCGTCGCGTCTCCGATGCGTTATTTTTTCAGATCGATCTGCTGCATGACGTGACATTCACGCTTGTTCGTGAGCGCCGCTCTCTGGCACGGCGAAGACGTTCGACTCGAGCTGAGCAGCCGCCAGATATCGCGTTCCCGGTGCATGAGTACGACTCGGCTCCTATCTCTTTGTACTGGTATGCACGCAGCGCCATTGGCATGCCCCTACTCCAGTACCTCGCGTACTACCAAGTGATTGAGTACTATTTTCCGACGTACTCTCAGGCTGATGCGCGGCGCAAGCTCAAGGCAGTCCTCAAAGATCCGGGTTTTCGTGGTGATAGAGATGCAGACCTTGGTCGTCTTCTATCGGCAATCCACGTTAGTAGGTCGGGCGCATTCGGAGACGAGAGATCACAGCTCCGAGCCACGCTGTTGGAGTGCATCGATGCCGAGGCCGTTCGACAGTTCATTACAGCTGACTCGGTTCGTTCGGATTTCCTCTCGTCAAAAGTGAGGGGACTCTGCGACCACAAGATTCCCATAGCAAGCCCAACAGCCGATCTCAGGGCCGATGTTGCAGAGCGAATCTATGAGATTCGATGCAAGATCGTGCACACAAAGACGGACGCGAAGAACTCTGAGTTTGAATTGCTACTGCCGTTTTCGAAGGAGGCTGAGCAGCTCGCCCATGACATTGAGCTTGTTCAGTTTGTCGCCCAGCAGGTTCTCATCGCAGCGAGCACCCCGTTCCATGCGTAGGGGTGGCTGAACCTGTGTGGAGTGGAATGCTACCGGCGAGCCGCTTGCCGTTTGCATTCCCTCCGACCAGAAATTGAGCGACTGTTTTTCCTTTCGGGAGAGTCCGCTTTTGGTCTACTCGAGTCACTCGGACCTCGAAGCTGAAAGACTGCAACCGCTGCACAGCTGCCTTCGGATCGCTCTCTTTGGTGCCGCTGCTGCGGGCGCTGAGATGGTGCACCTGCGAGACTGGGACCGTTCGCTGCAGATTTTTCTCTCACGCCCATTGAATGCTTTCGTCGTATTGATGTACAGTCCCTTCCGCTCACGAAAAAGGTGAGCCGGGCTTGAGAACCCGAGAAAACTGTCGCGGCCTGAAGGCCGCTGTACACCGCTAGAACAGCGGCCTTCATCATTCACGCTTGTTTTATGGCGGCTCGAATGGGAGGTCGCAAGGCCTGCCGGTTTTTCGCGAGAATTTTCCTGGTTCTCAACCCGTTCGGGCCGCCGCCACTCTGTGTTGTGTGGCGGCGGCTGTTCCTCCACGAACAGGGAAGGCAGGCACCTATGCCGAAGCTGCAGCACAAGCAACAGAAACTCGCCGTGTTGATCGACGCGGAGAACGTCTCCCACACGCTGATCCGTTCCATCCTGTTGCGCGCCGCCTGTTACGGCGTGCTCATCGTCAAGCGCGCGTATGCCGACTGGTCTCGGCCCGGCATGAGCCGTTTCAAGAACGTGCTGCTCCACAACGCCATCGAAGCGGTGCAGCTTTTTCCCTACGCCAAGGGCAAGAACGCGGCCGACATCATGCTCAGCGTGGAGGCCATGTCGCTGGTGAACACGGGGCAGTTCGATGCGGTCTGCCTCGTCTCGTCAGACAGCGATTTCACGCCGCTGGCGTTCGGTGTGCGGCGCGAGGGTGTTCGCGTCTATGGCTTCGGCGCGCGGCAGACGCCACGGGCATTTGTGGCGGCGTGCACCAGCTTCATCTACACGGAGTCGATCCTGACGGACTGATCGCCTGCGATGCGGCTTACGCCCGCCGCGTTGCGAACACCGTGGCGGTTTTGCGCACCGGGCTGGAGAGCACCAGCGAGGTGGTGACGCTGCCGTGCACCGCGAGCGCGTCGACCACGCGCTCCAGATCCTTCGGCTCGGCGATGGCGCAGCGCACGATGAAGCAGTCTTCCCCGGTCACGCGGTCCGCTTCCAGCACCTCCGGCATGTTCTCGAACAGCTGCACATATTGGGAAATGCCGGCGTGCGTGGTCTGGATGCGAATGAGGGCCTGCAGCCCGATGCCGATGGCGCGCAGGTTGACGCGCGCGCTGTAGCCCTCGATCACGCCCGCATCCTCCAGCTTGCGCACGCGCTCGCTCATGGCGGGCTGCGACAGGCCGATGCGCTTGCCGATGGCGGCCAGGCTTTGCCGCGCGTCGCGCTGCAGGGCTTCGAGGATGAGGAGGTCTTTCTTGTCCAGCTTCATGGCGGTGTGTCGTGTGGCGCGGGCAGCGATGATCCATCGGTTTCGAGGGCCGGATTCCGATGGCCCGCGCTTGGAGGGGGCGGTGCCATTGTCTAGCATGGGCCTTTTATCCAAGGACGGAAACATGGAACTCATCGGCATGCTCGACTCGCCCTATGTGCGGCGTGTGGCGGTCACCTTGCAACTTCTCGGGCTGCCTTATGTGCATCGGCCGATCTCGGTGTTTCGCACCTTCGACGAGTTTCGCGCGATCAACCCGGTGGTGAAGGCGCCCACGCTGGTGTGCGCCGACGGCCAGACGCTGATGGACTCCACGCTGATCATTGACCACGTCGAGTCCGTGGCGGGCCGCAGCCTGATGCCGGCGAGCGGGCCGCAGCGGCAGCGCGCGCTGCGCGTCGTGGGGCTGGGTCTGGCGGCTTGCGAAAAGGCGGTGCAGATCGTCTACGAGCGAAATCTGCGCCCGGCCGAGAAGCTGCACGAGCCCTGGATGCTTCGGGTGAAGGGGCAACTGGTGGCCGCCTTTGCGCAGCTTGAAGCCGAGCTGGTGGCGCAGCCCCTGCCGGTGGGGGTGGCTTCCATCGACCAGGCCGGGGTCACGGCCGCTGTGGCGTGGCGCTTCGCGCAGGAGATGGTGCCCGGTGAGGTGGATGCCCAGGCCTACCCGGCAACGGCTCGCCATTCGCGTGAGGCAGAAGGGCTGGATGCCTTCCGCGCGGCGCCCTTCGCCTGAAGGGCGGTCGAGTTGCCTCAGCCCTTGCGGCCGAGCTTGCGGTAGACGGTGGCGCGGCTGATGCCGAGCGCGCGCGCCGCTTCCTTCACGTTGCCGCGCGCGTCGTCCACGGCCTTGCGGATCATGGCGGTTTCCACGTCCTTGAGTGGCAGGCTGTGGCCGGCGGCGCCGTGCAGGGCGCCGCGTTCGCCCCCCTGGCTGAGCTGGGCCAGCACGCTCAGGCGCAGGCCGGACCACAGCGGCACTTCCAGCGGGCCGCGCTGGTGCCGCGCGGCGTCGAACAGGGTTTCCACCGGCACGGCGAAGAGCTCGCTGCAGTGGCCGGGCGCCATGCCGGCGGCAATGCCCAGCATGTCGGCGGCCGGGCGGTTGAGCGCGGTGATCTGGCCATCGGCGTCCAGGCACACCAGCCCGTCGCTGGCGTCGCCCGGCATGCGGCCGGGCCAGCTCAGGCACAGCAGCAGGCGGTGCGGCTGGCTCAGGGTGAGGGCGTTCTCGATGCTGCGCGCCGATTGCGTGACGAGGTGCTTGAGCGCGGGTTGTTCGATCACGTTCACGCCGGTGAGGTCGAGCATGCCGACGCACTGCCCGTCGGGCCCCCAGATCGGCGCGCCGGCGCAGCTGTAGACGCTGGTGTCGTCGAAGAAGTGTTCGCCCCGGTGCAGCCACACGGGCTGCAGGTCGGCCAGGGTGGTGCCGATGGCGGTGGTGCCCACGGCGCGTTCGGACAAGTCCACGCCGATGCGGGCGATGCTGGCGGCTTGCGGGTTGTGGCGGTCCACCGGGCCGTTGACGTCGATCACCAGGCCGCGCGCGTCGGTGAGGATGGCGAAGTAGCGCGTGTGCGCCATGGCGCGCGAGAGCGACTGGATGACCGGGGCGGCGGCGCGCAGCAGCGGCTGGTTGGCTTCGATGGCGCGCTGTGCCGCGCCGCTGGTGACGGTGTCGAAGGTGATGTGCTGGCGCGGTTCGAGCCCGATGTCCAGGCAGCGCCGCCAGGAGCGTTCGACCCAGGGCGCCAGCAGGGGCGGGCTGAGCGGTGCGCGCGATTCGAGCACGGCCTTGCGCGCCTGTTCGATCAGGGCCAGGCGCTGCTGCTGGGGCATCGAAGGCTGGGGCTGTGGGGTCACGATCGGCAGGGGGTTGGCTGGGCCGGGGCCGGGCTGCGGACAGGTCTTCGCCATTAGAGCAGCGTTTGGCCGCCCGCGCACCCCCGGCGTTGACGGGGTTAACCCGGCCAGCGCCAGCTCCAGCGGTTTTCTCGCACCAGGGCTTCCAGGTCGGCCGGGGTGTCCAGGTCGCGGGTGTAGTGCGGGTTGTCCACCGCCCACAGGCGAACGGCCTCCGGGTGGGCGGCGCGCCACTGGCGCAGGCTGGGTTGCAGGGGCTCGGTCAGGGCGCTGCGCACGCGCGCGTCGAAGATCACCGGGTGGCCGGGCTGGCCGTGCACCATGGGCACCTGCACGTGGATGCCGGGGCTGCGGGCGGTGAAGGCGTCCAGCGCCAGTTGCACGTCGGCGCGGTCGATCAGGGGCTGGTCGGCCAGCAGCACCACCACCTGTTTCACGTCGTGCGCCAGCGCGCGCAGGCCGGCGCGCAGCGACGAGGCGGTGTCTTCTTCCGGGCGGGGGTTGATGACGCACAGTGGCGCCAGCCCTTCGGGCAGGCGGGCCACATGGGCCTGCACGTCTTTGGCGTGGTGGCCGAGCACCAGCACCAGGTCATGGCGCGACGGGCCGCGCAGGGGCTGCAGCTGGGTGAGCAGCCGCTCCAGCAGGGTGCTGCCTTCCAGCTCCAGCAGGCACTTGGCCACGCCCCCCATGCGCCGGCCGGCGCCGGCGGCGAGGATGACGAAACCCGTCTTCACGGCGAGACGAAGCAGGTGGGCGCGGAGGCTTCGGCGGCGGAGAGGGTGTTCTTCGCGTTCGCCACTTCCATGTCGCGCGGCAGCGGCACGCCGTTCTTCACCGCGAGCACCTCGGCCATCACGCTGACCGCGATCTCGGCCGGCGTCTTGCTGCCGATGTAGATGCCGATCGGCCCGCGCAGGCGGGCGAGGCTTTCTTCGGTCTGGTCGAAGTGCTCGATCATGCGGGCGTGGCGCGCCTCGTTGTTGCGGCGCGAGCCGATCGCGCCCACATAGAAGGCGTCGGTCTCCAGCGCTTCGAGCAGGGCCAGGTCGTCCAACTTGGGGTCGTGCGTGAGCGCGATCACGCAGCTGCGCCGGTCCACGCGGAACTCGCGCACCACGTCGTCGGGCATCTCGGTGACGATGGTCACGCCGGGCACGGCCCAGGCGCTGCGGTATTCCTCGCGCGGGTCGCACACGGTGACCGCGAAGCCGTTGAACAGCGCCATGGTGGCGAGGTACTCGGTGAGCTGGCCGGCGCCGATCAGCAGCATGCGGTACTCGGGGCCGAAGGTGTTGCTCAGCCACCCGTTCTCGTCGGCCAGTGCCGCAGGTGTGTCGGCCGCGCGCAGTTCCACGCGGCCGGTGGCCAGCTCGGTGCGGCGCTCGACCAGGTGGCCGGCGGTGAGCGTGCGCACCAGTTCGTCCAGCGACGTGGCGTCGGGGTTGAATTCGAGCACCAGCTCCAGCGTGCCGCCGCAGGGCAGGCCGAAGCGGTGGGCCTCGTCGGCGCTCACGCCGTACTTCACGCGCTCGGGCGGGCCGGTGGGGATCTCGTGCGTGATGCCGGGCGGTGCCGTGCTGCCTTGCACCGCGCCGTGGGCGCGGCTGTAGCGGTAGATCAGGTCGTCCTCGATGCAGCCGCCCGAGACCGAGCCGACCACCGCGCCGGTTTCGCACAGCGCCATGACCGAGCCGACCGGGCGCGGCGACGAGCCCCAGGTGCGCACGACGGTGGCCAGCAGCGCGCGCCGGCCTTCATTGCGCCAGCCGAGCAGGGTGCGCAGGACGGTGACATCCAGATTTTCCAAGGTTATCCCTTCGTGGCCAGGTAGATCACCGCCGCCACAACGACGGCGATGGCGGCCCAGGCCCAGGTCGGCATGCCGCCGCCGGCCTTGGGCATGGGTTGGAGCGCGGTGCCGGCCGATGCGGGGGCGGCGGCAGCGGCGCTCGGGTAGCGGGCCTGCAAGGCCTCGTCGAAGCGGCGGAAGAAGTCTTCCGCCAGCGACTTGGCCGCGCCGTCGATCAGGCGTTGGCCGAGCTGCGCGATTTTGCCACCCACCGTGGAATGCACCGTGTAGCTGAGTTCGCAGCCGGAGGCGGCGGGCGCGAGCTGCACGGCGGCTTCGCCCTTGCCGAAGCCGGCCACACCGCCCTGCGCGTCGAAGCCGATCTTGTAGGAGGTGGGCGGCACGATGTCGGTGAGCGTCACGCGCCCGCTGAAGCGCGCGGCGACCGGGCCGATCTTGATGGCGGTGGTCACGGCGTAGGTGTTGGGTTCGGTGAGCTCGAATTTTTCGCAGCCCGGGATGCAGGCCTTGAGCATGTCGGGGTCGTTGAGGGCTTCCCAGGCCTGCTGCTGCGTCACGGCGAGTGACCGGTTTCCTTGCATGTCCACGTGGGTTTCTCCTGTCAGGTCGGAATGATGAATGAAACAGATGACATCAGCCGCGCTGCATCAGCGCGGCCATGGACCGCGCGAGGTCTTCGAGGCGGCTGAGGTTGTGCACGGCGAGCATGCCGTGGGCGTGGCGGTGCAGCACGCTGGCGCCGCTGGCCAGGGGGGCGTAGCCGTCGTAGCGCAGCAGGGGGTTGAGCCAGAGCAGGCGGCGGCTGTGGCGGCCGAGCCAGGTGAGTTCCTGGTCGAGCAGCTCGGGCGCGCCGGTGTCCAGGCCGTCGGTGATGAGCAGCACGACGGTGCGCCGGCCCACGAGGCAGCGCGGGTATTGGGTGCGCAGGGTGGCGAGCGAGGCGCCCAGGCGGGTGCCGCCGGCGAAGTCGTCGATGGCGGCGTTGGCCATGTCCAGCATCTGGTCGGTGTCGCGGTGGCGGAAGGCGGCGCGCAGGTCGGTGAGTTCGGTGCCGAAGGCGAAGGCGGCGCGCGGGGTGCCGCGTGTGGCCTGGTGCAGGAAGGCGAGCAGCAGGCGGGCGTAGCGTTCCATGGAGCCGGAGATGTCGACGAGGATGAGCAGCGGCAGTGGCTGGGGCCGGCGGTTCATCAGGGGCAGCTGGAGCAGTTCGCCTTCGTGCCGGCGCGCCTGTTGCAGGGCGCGTGGCCAGTTGGGGCGGTGGCCGCGGGTGCCGGCGCGTTCGCGGCGCGAGCGCACGGGGGGCAAGGGGAGAGGGATGTCGCGCACGAGTTGTTCGACGAGGCGGAATTCGCTGGCGGAGAGGCCGGCGAAGTCGGCATGGCGCAGGCGCTGTTGGTCGCTGGCGGTCATGGCGGCGTCGAATTTGAGTTCGGTTTCGCCTTGGTTGGGGGTGCGGGCTTTGAGGCCGGCGACGCTGAGGGCTTCCTGCACGCGGGCTTTGCGCCGGACCGGGTGGGCTTTGGCGGCTTTGGGGAGCATTTGGGCGAGGAGTTGCTGGGCGAGTTCGGGGTTGCGGAAGAAGGCTTCGAACATTTCGCCGAAGACGCCGATGTCCTGCTGGCGGCTGACCATCACGGCTTCGAGGGCGGCGCGCAGGTCGTCTCTTCGCTCCAGGCCGACGGCTTGTGCGGCGGTGACGGCGAGGATGACGCGGCTGCTGTCGACCGGCACCCCGGCGCGGCGCAGGGCCCTGCCGAAGGCGGTGATGTGGTCGGGGAGTTTCCCGCTTCTGGCGTCGCCGAGGATCATTCTTTTTCTGCCTGCTTTTTGCTTGGCACGTCGTGGTGGGTTGCCTGCACCTCGCGCTGACGGCTGGCGTGGTCCGCGTTCTCCGGCGCTGCTCGCGGGT
>NZ_JBMDKH010000032.1:0-27742 GCF_057809615.1 Hydrogenophaga sp. FG152
CCCCCCCCCCCCCCCCCCCCCCCCCCCCCCCACCGCGCAGAAGCGCTCGCGCGAACCGGGCGGGCGCGAGCTGCCTTCGCGCGACGCGCTCGGCGCCATCCTCGACGGGCTGCGCGGCGCGCTTTTCCCGATGCGACTGGGCCCGCCCGACCTGCGCCAGGAGAGCGAGGACTTCTACATCGGCCACACGCTGGATGCCACGCTGCATGCGCTGCTGGGCCAGGTGCGGCTGGAGCTGCGCTACCAGCACCGCCACGCGGGCGGCGCCGACGAAGCGGCCACCGAACAGCAGGCGCGCGAACTGGTGCGCGACTTCGCGCACTCGCTGCCCCGGCTGCGCGGGCTGCTCGACAGCGACGTGGTGGCGGCCTACGAGGGCGACCCGGCCGCGCGCAGTGTGGACGAGGTGCTGCTGTGTTACCCCGGCATCCAGGCCATGATCCACCACCGCGTGGCGCACCGCTTCTACCAGCTGGGTGTGCCGCTGCTCGCGCGCATCGTGGCCGAACTCGCGCACGGCGCGACCGGCATCGACATCCACCCCGGCGCGTCCATCGGCGCGGGCTTTTTCATCGACCACGGCACTGGCGTCGTGATCGGTGAGACCGCCGTCATCGGCCAGCGCGTGCGCGTGTACCAGGCGGTCACGCTGGGCGCCAAGCGGTTCCCCACCGATGAGAACGGGCACCTGAGCAAGGGCCTGGCGCGCCACCCCGTGGTGGAGGACGACGTGGTGATCTACGCCGGCGCCACCGTGCTCGGGCGCGTGACCATCGGCCGCGGCGCCACCATCGGCGGCAACCTGTGGATCACGCACGACGTGGCCGCCGGCGCCAACCTGAGCCAGGCACGATCGCGGGAGGTCACCGCCAGCCCCTGATCGACCGCCACCGAGCTTTCCCCGCCCTCCCCTTCGCCGCGTCGCTTCGGCCGCACGCGTGGGGTCTTCTTTTGCCTTTTTTCAACCACCGAGCCACGGAGCCTTCATGTCTGACCCCACCCCCTCGCAACTGGCGCTGAGCGACAACGCCGCGCGCCAACTGGCCAATGCCACCAAGACAGCCCCCGTGCTGTCGACCATCAGCCCGCGCTGGCTCACGCACCTGCTGCAATGGCAGCCGGTGGAGGCCGGCATCTACCGCCTCAACAAGGTGAAGAACCCGCAGGATGTGGAGGTGCTGTGCGCCAAGCGCGACGAGAGCGAGCTGCCCTCGACCTACGTGGACTACGAAGACCAGCCGCGAGAGTACTTCCTGAACGCGGTCTCCACCGTGCTGGACGTGCACACCCGCGTGTCCGACCTCTACAGCAGCCCGCACGACCAGATCAAGGAACAGCTGCGCCTGACCATCGAAACCATCAAGGAAAAGCAGGAAAGCGAGCTGATCAACAACGCCGACTACGGTCTGCTGGCCAGCGTGCACCCGGACCAGATCGTGTACCCGCTCACCGGCGCGCCCACGCCGGACGACCTGGACGAGCTGCTCACCAAGGTGTGGAAGGAGCCGGCCTTCTTCCTCACGCACCCGCTGGCGATCGCCGCCTTCGGCCGCGAATGCACGCGCCGGGGCGTGCCGCCGCCCACCGTGAGCCTGTTCGGCTCGCAGTTCCTCACCTGGCGCGGCATCCCGCTGATTCCGAGCGACAAGGTGCCGGTGGCCGATGGCAAGACCAAGATCCTGCTGCTGCGCGTGGGCGACAAGCGCCAGGGCGTGGTGGGCCTGTACCAGCCGGGCCTCGCCGGCGAACAGAGCCCGGGGCTGTCGGTGCGCTTCATGGGCATCAACCGCAGCGCCATCGCCTCGTACCTGATCTCGCTGTACTGCTCGCTCGCGGTGCAGACAGAGGACGCGCTGGCGGTGCTGGAAGACGTTGAAGTGGGCAAGTTCCATGACTATCCAGACACCTACAAGTGAGCGGCCGCCGGCTGGCCTGCCCGACCTGGCAGCGCTGAACCAGCTCGCGGGCGCGTTCTTCGCCGCCCTGCCCGGCTCGCCGCCCTCGCTGCCGGCCACCCCGCTCGGTGGCGTGCCGGCGCCGGTGAACGTGTTGCCCGGTGGCAGCTCGCTCGGGCCGCTGGGCCAGGGCCCGCAGCTGCCGGGCACGCTGGCGCCCGGCGCGAACCTGGCGCCCACCTCACCGCAGAGCGTGCTCTCGCTGGGGGCGTCCACCCCTTCGCTGGTGCCGCACTCGACCGCGCCCAACGGCCTGCCCGACCACGCCGCGATCGTGCCGCCCGCACTCGACGGCCGCGTGGGCACGCAGGCCCTGGGCGTGCCGCCCTCGGACCGCGTCACGGCGCAGTCCTTCGGCCTGCCGGGCGCGGAAGACCTGCGCGAGCTGCTGGCCACGCCACCGCGCCACAGCGCGGCACCGAGCACCCCGACGGACAGAGCGGGGGCGTTCTACTTCACGCAAGGGTTGCACACGCCGCAAGGCTTTGCCACCCAGGCACCGCAAGCCGATGCGGCGCGCCACCCGCCGTTCGACGTGAACGCGGTGCGGCGCGACTTCCCCATCCTGCAGGAGCGCGTGAACGGCCGGCAGCTGGTGTGGTTCGACAACGCCGCGACCACGCAGAAGCCGCAGTCGGTGATCGACCGCGTGTCCTACTTCTACGAGCACGAGAACTCCAACATCCACCGCGCGGCGCATGCGCTGGCGGCCCGCGCGACCGACGCCTACGAAAGCGCGCGCGAGAAGGTGCGCGCCTTCCTGGGTGCATCGTCGGTGGAGGAAATCATCTTCGTGCGCGGCGCCACCGAGGCCATCAACCTGGTGGCCAAGACCTGGGGCGCGAAGCACGTGGGTGCGGGCGACGAGATCATCGTCTCGCACCTGGAGCACCACGCCAACATCGTGCCCTGGCAGCAGCTCGCGGCCGAAAAGGGGGCGGTGATCCGCGTGATCCCGGTGGACGACAGCGGCCAGGTGCGGCTGGACGAATACCAGAAGCTGCTCAACAGCCGCACGAAGCTGGTGGCCGTCACGCAGGT
This sequence comes from Hydrogenophaga sp. FG152, assembly GCF_057809615.1. Classification (NCBI taxonomy): domain Bacteria; kingdom Pseudomonadati; phylum Pseudomonadota; class Betaproteobacteria; order Burkholderiales; family Comamonadaceae; genus Hydrogenophaga; species Hydrogenophaga sp. FG152. The sequence continues at coordinate 2,997 of NZ_JBMDKH010000032.1, forward strand.
CTCCAACGCGCTCGGCACGGTGGTGCCGGTGCAGGAGATCGTGGCGCTGGCGCACCGCGCGGGCGCCAAGGCGCTGGTGGACGGTGCGCAATCGGTGAGCCATCTGCGCGTGAACGTGCAGGCGATCGACGCCGACTTCTTCGTGTTCTCCGGCCACAAGGTGTTTGGCCCGACCGGCATCGGGGTGGTCTACGGCAAGCGCGAACTGCTGGACGACATGCCCCCCTGGCAGGGGGGCGGCAACATGATCGCGGACGTGACCTTCGAGCGCACCGTGTTCCAGCCGCCGCCCAACAAGTTCGAGGCCGGCACCGGCAACATCGCCGACGCGGTGGGCCTGGGCGCGGCGATCGACTACGTGCAGCGCATCGGGCTGGAGAACATCGCGCGCTACGAGCACGACCTGCTGGCCTACGCCACGCACCACCTGCAACCCATTCCCGGCGTGCGCCTGATCGGCACCGCGCAGGAGAAGGCCAGCGTGCTGTCCTTCGTGCTGCAGGGTTACACCACCGAGGAAGTGGGCCAGGCGCTGAACGAGGAAGGCATCGCGGTGCGTTCGGGCCACCACTGCGCGCAACCGATCCTGCGGCGCTTCGGTGTGGAGGCCACGGTGCGGCCCTCGCTGGCGTTCTACAACACCTGCGAGGAAGTGGACCGCTTCATCGCGGTGGTGCGGCGGCTCAGCTCGGGTCGGCGACGGTAGCCCGAAGCCTCAGCGGCTGGCCACGATGAACAGCCGGGGGAATGGCAGCAACACCGTGCCATCGGCCAGCGCGGGGTAGGCCTGGGTGATGGCGGCGAGGTAGCGGACCAGGAACGCCGCTTTCTCGCCGTCGTCCAGCGGCGCCAGGTAGGGCCGCAGGGCCGAGCCCTTGAACCACTCCACCACCGCCTCGGGGCCTCCCGAGAGCGGGTGGAAATAGGTGGTGCGCCAGACATCGACCGCCGCGCAGCGCGGCTTGAGCAACTGGTAATAGAACGCGGCGTCGTGCCGCGCGGGGTGCTGCACGCTGCCGATCTTGCTCGCCCACGGGCCTTCCGCCGCGACCTCGCGCGCGAGGCGGTGCGCCGGCTCTTCGAGGTTGTCGGGCGTCTGCACGGCCAGGCTGCCACCGGGAGCGAGCCGGCTCATCAGGCGCGGGTACAGCGTGGCGTGGTCGGGCAGCCATTGCAGCGAGGCATTGGCCAGAATCACATCGAAGGACTCGACCGGGTCCCAGGCCGCGATGTCGCCAAGCTCGAAGCGCGTGCCGGGCAGGCGCTCGCGCGCGGCGGCCAGCATGTCGTCGGAGCTGTCCAGGCCCGTCACCCGGGCCTGCGCAAAGCGGTCGGCCAGCACCTCGGTGGAGTTGCCCGGGCCGCAGCCCAGGTCGATCGCGACCTGCACGTCGTGCGCCGGCAAGGCGGCCACCAGGTCGCGCACCGGGCGCGTGCGCTCTTGTTCAAAGGCCGAGTAGGTGCGGGCGGACCACGTCATCGCGTGTGCTCTCCATGGGTGTGATCGGCCTCCATTGTGCGCAGCAAGCCATGCCCCTGGCGAAGACCGAGTATCGATCTGCGAAAAGCGCATTGGCGCGGATGCGGGCGCCTGCCTACGCTGCCGGGTTAGCCGTCATTCGACGGCCTTTCAACCCAAGGATGTCTGCATGAACTCGAAGGTGCTCCAAGTCACCGCCCTCTCGCTGGTTTCCCTGGTCGCCGCGGTGGCTCCCGCCCTGGCCCAGACGCCGGCCTACCCCACCAAACCCATCACCCTGGTGGTGCCCTACCCGCCCGGCGGACCGAACGACACGATTGCCCGCGCCCTCGGGCCGGAACTGGCCAAGGCGCTCGCGGTGCCCGTGGTGATCGAGAACAAGCCGGGCGCCGCCGGCAACATCGGCACCGGCCACACCGCCCGCGCTGCGGCCGACGGCTACACCATCGCCCTGCCTGGCTCCGCGCTGTCGATCAACACCGTGATCTTCGACAACGCGCCTTACAAGATCGGCGACTTCCGCGCCGTCGGCATGGTGGCGCAGGGCCCAGTGGTGGCCGTGGCCCACCCGTCGCTGAACATCAAGACCATCGCGCAGCTCGTGGCCCACGCCAGGGCGAACCCGGGCAAGCTGTCCTTCCCCTCGGGTGGCAAGGGCACCTCGCCTTACCTGGCCGGCGAACTGCTCAAGAACACCGCGAACATCGACATGGTGCACGTGCCCTACAAGGGCACGGGCGAGTTCATTCCCGACTTGCTCGCGGGCCGGGTGCCGGTTGCGTTCGTGAGCCCATTGATCGCGCGCCAGCACGTGGACACCGGCGCCCTGGTGCCGCTGGCCACCACCGGCACCAGGCGCCTGCGCGGCTGGGAGAACCTTCCCACCTTGGAAGAGGCCGGCGTGGCGGGCTTCCGCGTGCTGCCCTGGTACGCCGTGGTCGTGCCGGCGGCCACGCCGACCCCGGTGGTGAACAAGCTCAACGCCGCGCTGCAGCAGGCCCTGGCCTCGGCCGAGATCCAGAAGAAGCTGGTGGACCTGGGCCTGGACGCCCTGCCCGGCACCGCCGACGAGGCACAGGCCGTCGTGGTGCAGGAAGTGCAGCTCTGGAAGAACGTGCGCCTCAGCGACTGATCTTCAACGCTGGAGCGCCTGACCGTCCGGCAGCACCGAGAAGGTCTCGAAATGCCGGGGCAGCACCTGCACCGCCGCAGGTGCCACCCGGCGCACCTCCTCCTGGAAGATCTCGGCGTGCGCCAGCGCGCTGCCCTGGTCCGCGCCGTAGGGGAAGGTCTGCACGTCCCAGTGCGTGGCCACCACCACCTTGGGCAGGCCGGTGGCGCGCAGCAGGCGCTCGGTGTAGCGGAAGATCTGCAGGCGCGGCCGGGCCGATGGCACGAGCACGATGGACGGCGTGAGGCCCTGCACCTCGCGCTCGATGTAGTTCATGGAGCCGAACATCAGGATCTCGTGGTGCTGGAAGCGCACCAGGTAGCCAAAGGTGCCGCCTTCGGAAAACGCCTTCAGGGGCAAAGGCCCTTGCAAACCTTCGGGCACGATGCCGGCGTCGAAATAGCACTTGTCGCACAGCGCCGAATGCAGGCTGGGGATCACGCGGATCGAGAGCTCGCCGAAGTCGTAGTCCTCGCCGCCGCGCACCGGCACCAGCTGCGATTCGGCCACGCCGTAGGCGCGGCCGATGTTGGTGGCGCTGTAGGAGCCGACCACGTGCGCGCCGGTCTTCTTCGCGATGTGCGGCATGTCCATGCAGTGGTTGAAGTGCGCATGCGACAGCAGGATGTGCGTGGCCTCCTGGATGTGCCGGTCGATGGTCTCGGTGTCGCTGGGCACGATCTCGTCGAAGCTGTAGGCAGGGCGCTCATCGCCCGGCGCGGCGTTCGCGGGCAGCATGCCGAAGCGGTTGCCGCTGTAGCGCAGGCGGGTGAAGTACGGGTCCAGCAAGACGGTGTGTTTGCCGTCGGTGATCTTCCAGGCCGCTGCCCCGTAGTGGGTCAGCTCGATTCTTCCATCCTCGAAATAGGTGCGGTCAACGCTCACGAACAATCCTCGGCTTTTTGGGTTAAACCGGCCATCATGAGAGACCGGCCCCTTGGTGCACAAAGAAGGTTTTCGCGATTGCTTATGCGTTCGGCGGCGATGGGAAGAAGCGGTTGTCGGGCCGGGGCAGGCCCAGGTTATCGCGCAGGGTGCTGCCTTCGTACTCGCGGCGCAGCAGGCCGCGCCGCTGCAGCTCGGGCACCACGTGGTCCACGAAGGCGTCCAGCCCGCCGGGCAGCCAGGGGAACATCACGTTGAAACCGTCGCTGCCCTCGGTGTCCAGCCATTCCTGCATCTCGTCGGCAATGGTCTGCGCCGTGCCCACGAAGGCCAGGCCGGCGTAGCCGCCCAGCCGCTGGGCCAGCTGGCGCACCGTGAGGTTCTCGCGCCGGGCCAGCTCGATGGTGCGCTCGCGCGTGCTCTGGCTCGCGTTGGTGGGCGGCACCTCGGGCAGCGGTGCGTCCAGATCGAAACCCGAGACATCGTGCCCAAGCGCGATGGACAACGAGGCGATCGCGCTGTCGGTGTGCACCAGGCCGTCGAGCCGCGCGCGGATCGCTTTCGCCTCGGCCACGGAATCGGCCACCACCACGAAGGCGCCGGGCAGCACCTTGAGGTGGTCGCGGTCGCGGCCGATCTTTTCCATGCGGCCTTTCAAGTCCGCATAGAAGCGCCGCGCGTTGTCCAGCGTGCCCGGGGCGGAGAACACCACCTCGGCCGTTTCGGCCGCGAGCTGGCGCCCGGCTTCGGAGGCGCCGGCCTGCACGATCACCGGCCAGCCCTGCACCGGCCGCGCGATGTGCAGCGGGCCGCGCACCGAGAAATGCGGCCCCTTGTGGTTGAGCACGTGCAGGCGCTCGGGGTCGAAGAAACGACCACTCTGCGCATCGCGGACGAACGCGTCGTCGGCCCAGCTGTCCCACAGACCGGTGACCACGTCGTGGAACTCGCGGGCGCGCACATAGCGCTGGTCGTGCTCCATGTGATCTTCAAGACCGAAGTTGCGCGCCGCGTCCGGGTTGCTGGTGGTCACGATGTTCCAGCCCGCGCGGCCGTGGCTCAGGTGATCCAGCGACGCGAAGCGGCGCGCAATGTGAAACGGTTCCTCGAACGTGGTGGACGCCGTGGCCACCAGCCCGATGTGGCGCGTGTGCTGCGCCAGGGCCGAGAGCAGCGTGAAGGGCTCGAACGAGGTCACCGTGTGGCTGCGCTGCAGGGCCTCGATCGGCATGTTCAGCACGGCCAGGTGATCGGCCATGAAGAAGGCGTCGAAGCGCGCGGCCTCCAGGCGCTTGATAAGGTACTTCAGCCGCTCGAAGTTGAAGTTCGCGTCGGCCCAGGCGCCGGGGTAGCGCCAGGCACCGGTATGAATGCTGACGGGGCGCATGAACGCGCCCAGCCGCAGTTGGCGCCGGCTCATGCCTCGCTGCCTTCGATGTCCTCGCCCAGCTCGTGCAGCAGGTGCTCGACGAAGGCCTCCATCGGCGGCAGGCCCGGTGGCAGGGAGCGGCCCGTGTGCAGCGGAAACCAGCCGCGCGGGCCCGCGCTCAGCCGCAGGAAGAGCACGTCGGGCGACTCGCCCGCGTCGAACACATGGGGCACACCCGCCGGCAGCCACACCCAGTCCCCGGCCTCGCACAACACACCGGTGAAGCCGGCCGAGGTGCGCACGCTCAGCAGCGCCGTGCCCTTCAGGAAGACGCAGGCCACGGCGTCTTCGCTGGTGAGTTCCTGAGGGCGCGGGTGCGCGCCGTCGTAACCCGGGTGGCTGAAACGCACGCGCTCGGACACGTGCGCGCCAAGTTGCCGCCGCAACTCAACCAGCGCTTTCGCGTGGTCCACCACCGCATCACCCGGCTCGGGCCCATCCACCCAGCGCCCCCAGCGCACGCCCACCGACGCGGCGGCCGGGCAGGCGGCGCCTTCGCACACCGAAGTGGACAACCAGAGACCGTCGGCATCAAACGTCGCAACAGCAGCCATGCGGGCCAGTGTCCGCGCGCGCCCCCACCCACACAACGACGCATTCGGACTTAGCTCATGCGCTCAGCGACTATGCGCATCCATATGCCCCCACGCGATAAACAAACTACTTCATAGTCGTTTGGTTATTTGGATGGCATCAACAGAATGCTGTTTTGCATTTGAACAACCAGGAGCCCTCTCATGAGCAACACCACCCTCCGACTCGGCGACACCGCTCCCGACTTCACGCAAGACTCCACCGCCGGCCCCATCCACTTCCACGACTGGGCGGGCGACAGCTGGGTCGTGCTCTTCTCGCACCCGGCCGACTTCACGCCCGTGTGCACCACCGAACTGGGCAAGACGGCCGCGCTCTCCGGCGAATTCGCCCAACGCAACGTCAAACCCATCGCCGTCAGCGTGGACCCACTGGACTCGCACGGCAAATGGGTGCTCGACATCAACGAGACCCAGAACACCACGGTGAACTTCCCCATCCTCGCCGATGCGGACAAGAAAGTCGCCACGCTCTACGACATGATCCACCCCAACGCATCGGCCACCGCCACCGTGCGCAGCGTGTTCATCATCGACCCCAAGAAAGTGATCCGCACCACGCTGACCTACCCCGCCAGCACGGGGCGCAACTTCGACGAGATCCTGCGCGTGATTGACTCGCTGCAACTCACCGACAGCCACAAGGTGGCCACGCCCGCCAACTGGAAAGACGGCGACGACGTGGTGATCGTGCCCAGCCTGCAAGACCCGGCCGAGATCGCGCAGCGCTTCCCCAAAGGTTTCAAGGCCGTGCGTCCGTACCTGCGCCTCACCCCGCAGCCCAACCGCTAAGGAAGGTCCGCCGCATGTCATCCTCACCCACCGTCATCATCATTCCGGGCTGGCGCAACTCCGGCCCGGGCCACTGGCAGACGCTGTGGTCCGGCAGCCTGCCCTCGGTGCTGCGGGTGGAGCAGGACGACTGGGTGGCACCGGTGCGCCAGTCCTGGGTGGCGCGGCTGAGCGAAACCATCGAACGCGCGCCGGGCCCGGTGGTGGTGGTGGCGCACAGCCTGGGCTGCATCACCACCACCCACCTGCCCTCCGAGATCACACAGCGCATCCAGGGCGCGCTGCTCGTGGCCCCGGCCGACCCCGAACGCCGAGGCGTGCTCGCCGACTTCGCCCCTGTGCCCTACCAGCGCCTGCCGTATCGAAGCATCCTCGTGGCCAGCAACAACGACCCCTATTGCCCGGTGCGCACGGCCGGCGCCTATGCAAGGGCCTGGGGCAGCGAGTTCGTGCGGCTCAACGACGCGGGACACATCAACGTGGATTCCGGCCATGGGGCATGGCCGCTGGGGTTGGCGTTGTTGCAGTCGTTGGGGGCGGAGGTGCCGGTGGGGGTGCGGCAGGTGACTGAGGCGGCTTGAATAGTTGAACACTTCCCCGCTTTGAACACCCGATGCGTCATTGGCCTGCCTCTAGAACATCGGTATCGCGTTAGACGATTTTCGCGGCCTTGCAAGAGGTGCTGACGTTTCACCCAGACTCGCGGACGGTTCCGCCGCTTGAGATTGATCGACCTCCGATTCATCTTCAACAAACTCGATACTCTGAATCATATCGATGGCATGTTGAGTCAGGTCACCCTCGCTCCCTTCCCGTGGCATGACGAAATGGGTAAAGCCACATACAGCTTTTGGCGAGCGAAACAAACAAAATGACAGTTCGCGTTGACGCTTTTTAAATCCTGCACTTTTTTCTACCACCACAACATAGCCTTGTGTATTCACCGCCTTTATGTTCAATATGGAGACCACCGTATTGAGTTCCTTTGGGCGCTCCTCAGCAGAGGATTCCGATAAAAACGAAGGTGTAAGATTTTTCCCCCACATACCTGTTTCAGGGTTTAGCAGAGCAAATCCACTCGTCACCTGTCCATCATTTTCCTCTAGACAATCAAGAGCAAACCCAAGTGATTTTTCGCTTGATTTCCAAGACCGTGGTAGCGGTGCAACGCCGACACTCACCACTGACGATTTGCGAATAGCTTCCACCCAAAAACCACCGCGACCATAGGCAGGATCACCTGAGTATCGCAATCGACTGTCGTGGCCAACGGGCAATACCATTTCAATCATGCACCCCGGTGCCATTCCAGCGTTCACTCGTGTGGAAAGCATCAACGTTGGCTGCTTCACAGCGTCAGCCGTCGCATTAAATTTTGTCTGACGCGGTTCAGCCACATCCTCTAAAAACTCGAAACTTCGAACTATTTTTAAAACCTGTCTGGCGTATTTTTTAATATTTCGCCCTCGCGGAACAACACCAGACCCACAAATGGCTTTTGGCGGATTCAACACACAAAATGCCATGTACCCCTGAGATGTTTTATTCACCAAAGCACCATCATAAGTGTCCAGCCATCCTTGCGCATTAACAGATTTTATATCGTATATTTCTGTGGCCAAAATAATTCGGCTTGCATTGCGAATATCACGCCGATCCTCTGACGCCAATATGTCGATGTACAACGCATGAGAATCTTTTACCCAGCGGTTTGCAGCCATATCAAAAGAGCCTCGCGACAAAAGGCTCCCTGCACCTTGCTCATTGCCGCAATAAATGCGCAATTGCAATGATTTCAATTTTTTCGAACCCTTACCTTTCGACCTTGAATCAAAGGACAGCCATCCCTTGGAGGCATCCCGATCAATGTCAAGAACGGCTCCAACAGGAATCATGGCAGAAATATTATAATTCGGGCCATAATTCCTTCTCACCTTCTGCAGGGAAGAATCGCTGGCGTATGTTGCAAAAGCTGTTTCAGCGAGCAATGTCAATGCAAAAAGCAGTAACAGTTTCATCGGTTCGCCGTGAACCTCTGAACTGGCAACGCCTCTAGATCAGCTGCCCTGGCAAGTTGGCCCAACCCTGCCAAGACCCCAACAAGTATCCATAGCTTCACTTCGCATCCCTTCTGGGCGTGTAGCGGTCAGGTCCACGACCTCTTCATTGCTGACTCTTCGGGCAGGAAAGCTCGCGACGACGTTTTCAATGATCATTCTTGTTGGTGGCGCGCTTCGCCGGTTGTGGTGGAGAAGAACCCGGGTTTTCGGTGAAGCGCGGTTAGCGCCACAACAAAAACTGGATCGACGCAGTCTTGGTGCGCTGGGTGCGTTTCGGTTGTCATTTACACGAGCCGGTCGATTGAGGGCCCTGGTTGTGCCTTCGGTGGAATGAAATGAAAAAGCCGGCCCGGGATCGTTTCTTTCACGCGTTCACCACCCCTCCCATGCGCACGGGCCGCGATGTGTTGCGCAGCGCCGACGTTGTGGCCCTGGGCGTTTGCGCGTGTTTCTCTTCGCTGCACCTTGCTCTATGAATGAGTCGATGTTTGAGCAAGCAGGAACTGGTTCAGTTGGTGCCCAGTCATGCGGTGCGCACGGTGCAGGTGAAGAACGGTGTGCCAGAGGTATTCTGGGAGCCGGTGCGCGTCAATACCTCGGATCCTCGGGTGTCCGTCATTCTGAATCACGGTCACCGCCACCTGCCCCAGGAAATCTCTCACCTGATGGGCGCAGCGGGCCTATCGGGCGAAGACGTGGACATTGTGTTCACGCATACGTCCTCAAGCAGCGAATGGCATGCCGCAACAAGCATCCATGGGCTTGCGAACAAGGTCTACGACATCTACCCATACACCGGCAACATCGTGTCGGCCTCTATCCCAAGTTCATTGGCGCGGGCCGAAGAAGACGGGAGATTGAAAAACGGCGATCGCGTGCTGTTCCTAATGACAAGCGCGGGCATGTCATTCGCAGCTGGCAGGTTCGATCAAAGAAAGGGCTGATTCATGATCATTGAGAACGTCGCGGTTAGCTTTCCAACAAGAAAGGTCGGCAATGATGAGGTAGTAGATATGGTGCGCACGCTCTCCAAAAATTTTGAAGGAGACTTATCCAAGATGCTGCGAGTGGTTAAAACTCGCCTAGATCGGAGTGGGTTGGTTAATCGCAATTGGCGAGAGCGCAATGAGCTCCCCATTGATCATGTTCTCTTGTCGGTTGATTCGGCGTTGAATGGAACAGGACTTCGACCTCAAGACATCGACTTGTTGATCTACGTGGGAATCGGCGGAGGCTTTCACAAGCTGGGCAACGCCTATATTCTGGCTAAGACCTTGGGCATTCACAACGCAGAATGCTTTGACATTCTTGATGCCTGCATGAGTTGGACAAGGGCATTATCGTTAGCGAACAGCCTCTTCAAAACGAGGAATCTTCGCAATGCCTTGATTGTGAATGCAGAGTTCAACGTCATCGAAAATGCAGAAGGCGTTCTGGAAACCGGCAGGGTACGTCACTTACAGGAGCTCGATTACCTCCTGCCCTCCTACACCATTGGAGAAGCGGCTACCGCCACCCTGCTTCTGCCAACCGCTCCAGATAACTTCTCTATTACCTTCCATTCGAAACCAGATTTCGCACACCTCTGCATGATTCCAGCCGCGGGATACGAAGGATTTTTTGAAGTTGATCATGCGACTGCCGAATATGGTGTGGGAAGGTTCACCGCATTTGGCCGAGAGATTCATGACCGAATCGCAGAAGAGTTGCCTCTCACAATGGTCAAATCCCAAATCAGGCCTTCCGAAGCTGACATCGTCTTCACACACTCCTCATCCAAGGCAGCATGGGATCGAATTGGCCAACAGCATGGATTTGCCGACAAGATATTCCATATCTACCCAGAAACCGGCAATGTCGTCTCTGCCTCCATTCCAGCCGCCATGGCGATGGCCCAAGACGCAGGCAGATTACTCAAAAAAGCCCGTGTCGCATTTTTGATGGGAAGTGCAGGCATGTCTTTTTCAACTGGTGGTTTTTTATATTAACCAATAAAGGAGAAGTTATGACTGAAAGCCTATTTCACCGCTTCACACAAGCGCTTCACGCCAATGCTAAAACATCAGCTCGGAGCATGGTTGTTGCCGGCGCGCTCGGAGTCATTCTTTTCGGCTCATACGGCGTACTCTGGCTGTATGTCACGCCACTTCAACATGAGCGCCTTGAACTTCGGCTAATCGGCATGGCGCTCGGCCTAGCACTTTGGTTCAGCCCCCGTTTTCCGGAGCAATTCAAAAATTTTCTGCCATGGCTTTGGTTTGCAGCGATCTGCTATGCGCTGCCGTTTTTCTCTACATATCAACTGCTAGCCAGTAACTACTCGATTCTTCGCTCCATGATCGAGGTAGCGACTGTGTTTTTCGTCATTGTCATTTTCCCAAATTACACACTCTCGCTTGCATGCTTGGCATTGGGCATAGGCATGGGTGTGTTGATGGCGTATCTCTCGCTCACAAATTTTTGGGCCTTAAACCACGCCATTGTGGTATCGGTTCATCTCCCAGCCATGCTGTACAGCATGGTGGCAGGGATGATCTTCATGCGCACCCACATCAAAAGTCAGCTGGCCCAGGAAAAGGTCGAGGCCATGAAAGCCTTGATCGGCTCCATCGCCCATGAAATGAGAAGCCCCATGGGTCAGCTCACCCAGAGGATGGATGCGATCGGCAAGCGCTTGCCCGACCATGTTGTCGGTTCGCTGACCCAATCCATTGACGTGATTGATCTGGAGGCCATCTACGCCGAAATCGCCAAGTGCAAGGAGGCCGCCGAGCGGGGAATGCAGGTGGTCGAAATGACCATGGACGAGATCAACGCCAAGCCGATCGACCGCTCTGGGCACCGTTATCTGTCAGCCACGTCGGTCGTGAACAAGGCCGTGACGGAGTTCTGCTACACGAACCCCGAACACAAAAACAGGATCTCCGTGGTGCCGAACCGGGACTTCGTCTTCAGGGGCGACGAGACGCGCTTCATCTTCACCCTGTGCAATCTGCTGAAGAACGCGACCTACTATTTCGACAAGCATCCGAAGGCCCGCGTCAAGATCACGGTGAATGACCGCATCGTGACGGTGGAGGACACGGGGCCTGGCATAAAGCCCGAAGTGATTTCGCGGTTGTTCGAGGCTTTTCACAGCGAGGGCAAGCAGGGTGGCACCGGGCTGGGCCTGTCTTTCTGCCAGCGCACCATGCGAGCCTTTGGGGGCGCCATCAGCTGCGAGTCCGTGTACGGCGAGTTCACCCGGTTCGTGATGCGCTTTCCGCACGTGGCCGAGAACGAGATTTCCGCACACGTGGAAGGTGTGAAAAGGCAAGGCGTCGCGATGTTCAATGGCAAGCAGATCCTGGTCGTGGACGATTCCCGGCATTTTCGTCAAATGCCCAAAAACGCGCTTGTCGCACTGGGCGCGCTGGTCGATGAGGCAGAGAACGGCAACGAGGCGCTGGCGAAGCTGGCCGCCCAGCCCTACGACGCGATGCTGCTGGACCTGTGCATGCCCGAGCTGGACGGCTACGCCACGGCCGAGAAGGTGCGCCGTGGTGCCATCCCCGGGTTGGAGAATCTGACCATCGTGGTCCATTCCTCAGAGTCTCCCCACGCGGCCAGGGTCAGGTTGGACCGGATCGGGGTGAAGGAATTTCTTTCGAAAGGGTGCTCGCCAGAGGAGCTGGTCGAGGTGCTGTGTCGCGCCCATGCCTCGTCGAAAAGCAAAGCGAAAGCCATGGAGGCTTGCGCAAAGCACTCGGGCAAGACCATGCTGCTGGTCGACGACGAGGATTTCAGCCGCAAGTACGTGCGCATGGTGTTGATGACGCAGGGGTTCCAGGTGCTGGAGGCGCCGAACGGGAAAATCGCCCTGAGTCTGCTGAACGACGCCTCGATGCATGTCGATGCGGTGATCACGGACATTCACATGCCCGACCTGAGCGGGATCGAGCTCGCGCGAACCCTGCGCGCACGCCCCCGCCCTCGGGGCGCCACGCCCGTGATCGCGCTGAGCGCCCGCTCCGATGGGGCCATGATGTCGGCTGCACGTGCGGCGGGCATCAACGACTTTCTCATCAAGCCGGTGCAGGCGACAAAACTCCTTGAGTCGCTGAGCCGGCAACTGGGCATTGCCATCAAGGATGTGAGGGTGGATGCCTTGGCGACCCCGCAGGCATCGGCGTCGGCGTCGACGCACGCGCTTATCGATGTCGCCAGGCTGGACAGCTTGCGCCGGTTGGGCCTGATCAAGGCGGATCTCGCCCATGCGCTGGAGGACATGCGCACCAAGTTTGGCCAGTTGGCCGGCTATGTCGCCGCCAACGACATAGGGCGGGCGAAGACGCTGATGCATGCTTTGATGGGCCTGGCCGGGCATCTGGGTGCCAGGGCGTTTCACGATGAATTGCGGGCGAAGTACGCCCTGATTGTGGAGACGGGGCAATGGCCACCCGATGGAGACTGGCTGCTCAAGCTGCGCCAGCTGTTCACCGACACGGACCGGCTGTTGCGAGCCCGCACGGGCGTCTGAACCCAAGAAAGGTCCGAGCCACCTTTATTCCCATCTGGAATAAAGAAACAAGAACAAAGTCGTTTGGATTCTCAGGGTGGGCGCCCAGAATCTGACACATCCTGTTTCTTGCTCGGAGCTTTGCCATGAAAAACACCTTGCGCGCGGCGCTTGCCGCCGTCGCCCTGTCCACCTCCGCCCTGGCGGGCGCACAGACCACGCTGCTGAACGTCTCTTACGACGTGGCCCGTGAGTTCTACAAGGACATCAACGTGGCGTTCGCCGCGAGCTACAAGAAGTCGACCGGCAAGGACATCAAGGTGGACCAGTCGCACGCCGGCTCGAGCGCCCAGGCGCGTGCCGTGGCCGATGGCCTGGAAGCGGATGTGGTGACCTTCAACACGACGACGGACGTGGACTTTCTGGCAGAGAAGGGTGTCGTCGCCAAGGACTGGCGTCAGAAATTTCCGAACGGTGCCGCCCCCACGACTTCGACCATGCTGTTCCTGGTGCGCAATGGCAATCCCAAAGGCATCAAGGACTGGGATGACCTGATCAAGCCTGGCGTGCAGGTGGTGGTGGTCAACCCCAAGACCGGTGGCAATGGCCGCCTGGCTTACCTGGCCGCCTGGGGCTACGTGCGCAGCAAGGGCGGCAGCGATGCCGATGCCGCCGAGTTCGTGGGCAAGCTTTACAAGAACGTGCCGGTGCTGGCGCGCGGTGGCCGTGACGCCACGGGCGTGTTCCTGCAACGCAATATTGGTGATGTGCTGGTCACCTTCGAGTCCGAGGTGGTGTCGGTGAACGCCGAGTTCGGCGCCGGCAAGGTCGATGCGATCCACCCGAGCGCGTCCATCGTGGCGGAGAACCCGGTGGCGATCGTCGAGCGCACGGTGAACAAGAAGGGCACGGCCGCCGAGGCCAAGGCCTACCTCGATTTCCTCTACAGCCCGGAAGGGCAGGAGATCGCGGCCAAGCACAACATCCGCCCGCGCAACGAAGCCGTGCTGAAGAAGTACGCCTCGGCGTTCAAGCCCATCAAGCTGTTCAACGTGAGCGACTATTTCGGTTCGCTGGCTGAAGCTCAGAAGGTGCACTTCAACGACGGTGGGCAGTTCGACAAGCTGTACACGGTGAGGTAAAGAGGCCCCCCTGCCGCGCTTCGCGCGTCCCCCCTCAAGGGGGGCGGTGCCTGAGGCCCGGCAGAGCCGGTTCCTCTGCACCTCTTGATCAAGCCCATTCACGCGCCAGGGCACCCTGGACCCACGACATGACCACCGCCACGCTGCCAACCGCAGCCGCTCCAACTGAAAACCGCCGCCGCACGCGCCGCCGCGTGCTGCCGGGCTTCAACATCACGCTGGGTTTCACGGTTTTCTACCTGAGCCTGATCGTGCTGATCCCGTTGTCGGCCCTTTTCGTCAAGACGTTTTCGCTGACCTGGCCGCAGTTCTGGGAAGCCGTTACCGCACCTCGCGTGCTGGCGTCGTACAAGCTGACCTTCGGCGCTTCACTGATCGCCGCCACGGTGAATGCCGTGTTCGGGCTGCTGGTAGCCTGGGTGCTGGTGCGCTACAGCTTCCCCGGCAAGAAGATCGTGGACGCCTTGGTGGACTTGCCGTTTGCGCTGCCCACCGCCGTGGCGGGCATCTCGCTCACCGCGATCCTGGCGGGCAACGGCTGGATCGGCCAGTACACGGAGCCGCTGGGCCTCCAACTGGCCTTCAACCCGAATGGTGTGGTGATCGCGCTGATCTTCATCGGCCTGCCTTTCGTGGTGCGCACGGTGCAACCGGTGCTCGAAGACTCCGAAAAGGAACTCGAAGAGGCCGCCACCTGCCTGGGCGCCACGCGCTGGCAGACCTTCAGCCGCGTGATCTTCCCGAGCATCGCGCCCGCCCTGCTCACCGGTTTCGCGATGGCGTTCGCCCGCGCGGTGGGTGAGTACGGTTCGGTGATCTTCATCGCGGGCAACATGCCCATGGTGTCGGAGATCACGCCACTGATCATCATCAGCAAGCTCGAACAGTACGACTACGCAGGAGCCACCGCCGTGGCGCTGGTGATGCTGCTGTTCTCGTTCGTGCTGCTGTTGCTGATCAACGGCCTGCAGACCTGGCAACGCAAGCGCTCCGGGGGGAACCTGCAATGAGCACCGCCACCTCTCCGCGCACCGCGCGCAAGGGCACGACGGAAGCGGCCTGGGTGCGCCGCACGCTGATCGGCATCGCGCTGCTTTTCATGGCGTTGTTCCTGGTGTTGCCGCTGGCCGCGGTGTTCACCGAGGCACTGCGCAAGGGCTTCGAGGCCTATTGGGAAGCGCTGAAGGACCCGGACGCGTGGTCGGCCATCCGCCTCACGCTGCTCACGGCCGCGATCGCCGTGCCGCTGAACCTGGTGTTCGGCGTGGCGGCGGCCTGGGCCGTGGCGAAGTACGAGTTCCGGGGCAAGTCCTTCCTCACGACGCTGATCGACCTGCCGTTCTCGGTGTCGCCGGTGGTGGCGGGCCTGATCTACGTGCTGGTGTTCGGCGCGCAGGGCTGGATGGGCCCGTGGCTGGCCGAGCACGACATCAAGATCGTGTTCGCCGTGCCCGGCATCATCCTGGCCACGATCTTTGTCACCTTCCCCTTCATCGCGCGCGAACTCATTCCGCTGATGCAGGCGCAGGGCAATGACGAGGAGCAGGCCGCGATCGTGCTTGGGGCCTCGGGTTGGCAGACCTTCTGGCACGTGACCTTGCCCAACATCAAGTGGGGCCTGATCTACGGCGTGATTCTCTGCAACGCGCGCGCCATGGGCGAGTTCGGCGCGGTGTCGGTGGTGTCGGGCCACATCCGGGGCCAGACCAACACCATGCCGCTGCACGTGGAGATTCTCTACAACGAGTACCAGTCCGTCGCCGCCTTCGCCGTGGCGTCGCTGCTGGCCCTGCTGGCCCTGGTCACGCTGGTGATCAAGTCGGTCGCCGAATGGCAGATGGAGCGCGAATTGAAGGCGCTGGCCGAGCTGCCTCCCGAACGGCCCACGCCCGCCCACCCAACCCTGCTGGGACAGACACCATGAGCATCGAGATCCGCGACATCAACAAGAACTTCGGCACCTTCCAGGCGCTGAAGAACGTCAACCTGGACATCCACTCGGGCGAACTGCTGGCCCTGCTCGGCCCCTCGGGCTGCGGCAAGACCACGCTGCTGCGCATCATCGCGGGGCTGGAGACGCCGGACACGGGCAACATCCTGTTCAGCGGCGAGGACACCACCGACGTGCACGTGCGCGAGCGCAACGTGGGCTTCGTGTTCCAGCACTACGCGCTGTTCCGCCACATGACGGTGTTCGAGAATGTGGCCTTCGGCCTGCGCGTGAAGCCGCGCGGCCAGCGCCCGAGCGACGCGCAGATCAAGACCAAGGTGCTCGATCTGCTCAAGCTGGTGCAGCTGGATTGGCTGGCGGACCGCTACCCTTCGCAACTCTCGGGCGGCCAGCGCCAGCGCATCGCCCTGGCGCGAGCGCTTGCGGTGGAGCCCAAGGTGCTGCTGCTCGACGAGCCTTTCGGCGCGCTCGATGCCAAAGTGCGCAAGGAACTGCGCCGCTGGCTGCGCCGCCTGCACGACGAACTGCACGTGACCAGCGTGTTCGTCACCCACGACCAGGAAGAAGCCCTGGAAGTGGCCGACCGCGTGGTGCTCATGAACCAGGGCCAGGTGGAGCAGATCGGCGCACCGCAGGAAGTGTGGGAGCACCCGGCGAGCCCGTTCGTGTACGGCTTCCTGGGCGATGTGAACCTGTTCCATGGCCGCGCCAACGAAGGCCAGTTGCACCTGCAAGGCGTGTCCATTGATTCGCCCGAACACGCCAGTGCCCAGGACGCCAAGGCCTTTGCCTATGTGCGCCCGCACGACCTGGACGTACAGCGCTACGCGGCCGGCCTGCCTGGTATCGTGGCCAAGCTGGAGCGTGCGGTGGTGGTGGGCCCGATCGCTCGGCTCGAACTGCTGCCAGTGGATGCGCAGGCCCCGGGTGGGTACGACCCGCTGATCGAGGCGCGCATGTCGTCGGAGCGTTTCCGCGAACTGGGCTTCCAGGAAGGCGACACGCTGGTGGTCTCGCCGAAGAAGGCCCGGGTGTTTCTGCAGCCGCAGGCAGCCTGAAGCACAAGATTTACGCCGCTTACATCGGGTATCACAGCCCGGTGCAAGCGGCGTTTTTCATCATGCGGCGAGCTTGATCTTGCCCTCCGTCACGTAGCGCTTGAAGTCGGCCAGGGGCATGGCCGCCGAGCCGCGCACTTCCTCGTCCACCCAGCTGAGAGTGGCGTCGTTCAAACCCGTTTCCACCTTCACGGGACCGGGGCGAATGACGATGTTGGGGCCATCGCCTTCGCGGTACTCGACCTTGCCAACGATGTGTGCGGTTTGTGCCATGGCGTGCTCCTCGATAGGGAGTCTTCAGCATCGCGGGCATGCGCCCGGGGGTCTGTGCGTTGACGTACAGAACTTCGCTCACGCGAGGCTTAGTCTGGACTCAGCCGCTTTTTCCGGCTGTTGTCACCCCCCTGCCCTGTGCAGCTTTCAAAGGACCCCATCATGAAGACTTCCAAACTCCTCACCACCACCGTGGCCGCGCTGACCGTCGTTGGTGCTGGCCTCGTGTACGCGCAGACCACCACCCCGAGCACGCCAGCGCCCATGACGCAGGACTCGACCACCCAGGCACAACCCGCCACGCCCACGGCGCCCGCACCGTCGACCACGATGCCTGCCACGCCCAGCCAGGACACGACGCAACGCAGCACCGTGCCGATGACCACGGACGCCCAGGCCGATCGCAACTGACCCTTGATGAAGCAGGCCCCCATGAGCCCGGTGAGGCTCCGGGTGCCGCCCAACTCCACAGAACACGACCGTCATGCGCATCCCCTCTTCCCTCGCGCAGGACATCCGCAACGGTGCGCTGATCGGCGCGGCGGTGCTCACCTTGCTCATGCCGCCGGCCAGGCTGGTGCAGGGCCCCGACGGCCCACAGGCTGGTGCCGCCATCGCAGTACCTCTTGCATCCCAGTCAGCGCCGGAGCCGAACTTCGGCGGCGTCGAGGCCACCGCCAACGCTCTCGAACTGGTGCGGTGGATCGCCCACACGGGCGACAATGCAGGCATGCCTTTCGTGCTGGTGGACAAGCCAGCCGCCCGGCTCCATGTGTTCAATGCCAACGCGAGCCTGCGAGACAGCACCCCGGTGCTGCTCGGATTTGCGCCTGGCGACGACACCGTGCCAGGCATCGGCAGCAGGCCGGTGGAACAAGTGAAACCGCATGAGCGCACGACACCAGCCGGCCGCTTTGTCGGGCATCTGGGCCACAACCTCACGGGCGAAGACGTGGTGTGGGTGGACTACGACGCCGCCGTGTCGATGCACCGCGTGCGGCCTACGCTGCAGCCCAAGGAGCGGCGCGCCGAGCGGCTCGCGTCAGCGACCATCGACGACAACCGGATTTCCTATGGCTGCATCAATGTGCCGGCCGCGTTCTACGAAGCGCAGCTGAAGCCGGTGTTCTCCACGATGTCGGCCGTGGTGTACGTGTTGCCCGAGCACAAGAGCCTGAGCGAAGTGTTCGGCTTGACCACGGCGTCCGCGCCGTCCCCGCAAGAGGCGCGGCTCACGCGCTCTGCAGGGTCCGTTTGACGATCCGCGTGGGAAGCGAAGGTGTGCCGTGGCCGCAGGAGAGCTTGTCGTACGCGCGCCGCACCACGCCGTAGCACTCGCAACTGCGCGCTTCGAGTCCGTCACGGTCCAGGATGGAGATATGACCCCGGTGGTATTCGATCAGCCCGGCTTTCTGAAGCTTCAGCGCGCCGCTGGTGACGCCTTCGCGCCGCACACCCAGCAGGCTGGCGATGCGCTCCTGCGTGGCCTGCATGTCGCTGTTGTCCTGCCGGTCCAGGTGCTGGAGCAGCCAGCGGCAGAGTTGCTGGTCGAGTGCGTGGTGACGGTTGCAGGCCGACGACTGCGCCATGTGCGTGAACAGCGCCTGGGTGTAGGCCAGCAGGTGCTGCAGCAGTTCGGGCGAGCGGCGCGTGTGGTACAGCAGCGCCTGCACACCCATGCGGCCTGCGTGGCCGGGGCGTTGCACCACGGCGTCGCACAGGGCGCTGGTGTCTCCCATGAAGGCGCACACACCCACCATGCCCTCGTTGCCGACCACCGCCACTTCGGACGATGCGCCGTCCTCCAGCGAGGACACCAGCGACACGGTGGCGCTGACGGGAAAGTACACGTGCCGCACTTCGGCGCCGGCCTGGTGCAGCAAGGCGCCGGCCCGCAGCTCTTCCCATTCGAGGTCGGGCTCCAGCAGCTCCCATTCGGCGCTCGACAGCATGGCCAGCAAGTGGTTGCTGGGCAGCGGAGACGGATTGGTGGTCATGGCAGTTCCCTTTCAACAGGTCGTTCGATACGCGGGCCCACCCGGGGGTGAGCCGAGCCCAAATTAGGCCGGGGATCGCACGAACACCGTGTCAGACGACGTGCCCTTTTCGCCGTAGGAGAACGGGAGGGATCAGGCGCCCTGAGGCTGCAGTGCGATCACCGCCATCCCGGTCAGGGCAATTACCGCTCCCGCGACGTCCCAGCGGGTGAGCGGGATGCCGTCCACCAGCCGCAGCCAGACCAGGGCGACGGCGATGTACATGCCGCCATAGGCCGCGTAAATGCGGCCGGCGGCGGCGGGATGCAAGGTGAGCAGCCAGGCGAACAGCCCCAGCGCGAGAGCCGCCGGCAGCAGCAGCCAGGCGACCTTTCCCTGTTTGAACACGAGCCAGGTGAGGTAGCAACCCACGATCTCGGCGAGCGCAGTGACGGCAAAGAGGAAGGTGATACGCAGGGCGTCCATGGGGGAACCGGAAAAAAAGGGCGTCAATGGTCGGGATGGCAGGCGCAGGCCTCCCCGTGCGCGGCCGAGACCAGTTCGGTCAGGATGCCGCAAGGCGCCCCGCCCTCGTGCTCGCCGTCGCAGCGCGAACGAAGTTGCAGCAATTGTTTCTCCAGCGCCCGCATGCTCTTGAGACGGGCGCGCACGCGGCCGAGCTGTTCGTCCACCAATTGGTCCACATTGAGGCTATGGCCCTCGGGGTCGTCCACGAAGCCGAGCAGGCGTTTCACGTCGGCCAGCGGCATGTCCAGCGCGCGGCAATGGCGGATGAACGCCAGCCGCTCCAGATGCGGCTGGTCATAGTTGCGGTAGCCATTGTCCAGCCGCGCGGGCTCGGGCAGCAGACCTTCCTTCTCGTAGAAGCGGATGGTTTCCACGTCCACGCCGGTGGCCCGGGCCAGCTCCTTGATCTGCATGATGTTTCTCCTTGTTGACACTGTAGCCGCTTTAGGGTTTTCAATACAGGCATCGAAAGGAAAAACCATGTCAGCCCATTGCCATTCCCACGACACCCCCAAGCCCACCGAGGTCGCCGACCTCGGTCGCTACCGCCGCATTCTCTGGATCGCCCTGCTGGTCAACGCGGCGATGTTCCTGGTCGAGATCGTCGCCGGCTGGCGCGCCGGCTCGCTCGCTTTGCTGGCCGACGCGATCGACTTCGCGGGTGACGCGCTGAACTACGCCGTCTCGCTCGCGGTGCTCGCCTCGGCACTGGCCTGGCGGGCCCGCGCGGCCGTGCTCAAGGCGGTGAGCATGATGGGCTTTGGCCTGTACATCCTGGGCAGCGCGGCATGGGCGGCCTGGAACGGCCAGGTGCCCGATGCCACCACCATGGGCGTGATCGGGGTGCTCGCGCTGGTGTCCAACGTGGCCGTGGCCTGGATGCTCTACGCCTTCCGCGAGGGCGACGCCAACATGCGCAGCGTGTGGCTGTGCTCGCGCAACGATGCCATCGGCAACGTGGCCGTGATGCTGGCCGCGCTCGGCGTGTTCGGCACCGGCAGCGCTTGGCCCGATCTGATGGTGGCCAGCCTGATGGCCGCGCTGGCCCTGCACGGCGGCTGGCAGGTGCTGCGCCAGGCGCGCGGCGAGCTCGCCGGTGAAAGCGAAGCCCACGGACACCACGACCATGCGCACTGAGCCCGCCGCCGTGCCGGGCTTCGACCCGGTGATCTATGCCCGCCTGCTGTCGCGCTTCGATGCACTGCCCGCCACCGCGACCCGCGAGCGCTGGCGGCTGCTGGAGGCGGCCCATGTGGTCGGCCAGACCCGTTTCCGGCCCCACCTGGAGACCCATTGGCTGATGCTCGGCCAGGCCTGGCGCACCCGGGACGCGCGCGAGGGGGCCGGGCAGGTACTGCGGCTGCTGCTCGTGCCCCTGGGCCACCTCACAGGGCGCCTGCCGATCGGCAACCCGGGGCGGTCGCAGGTCAGCGCCTTCCAGCCCATGGCCGTGCGCGCGGACATCGCCGAGGCCATCGCCCAGGCCACTCCTACAATCCCCTGATGCGTTCGTGGCTCGCCGTCTTCCTGTGGGTGCTCTTGCCGTTGCAGTTCTCCTGGGCTGCGATGGGCGGTACACCCGCCCCGCATGAACGCGAGCCTCAGGTGGTGGTGCACTGCCCCCATTCCCATTGCGCCACCAATACGCCGGGGCTGGATACCAGCACGGCGCACCACGCCGATTGCGGCACCTGCCACAACGGCTGCCCCCTGGCCTTGTTCCAAGAACCGCGCCGCCCCTTCGCGAGCGCACCGGCCTTCCCACTGACGGGGGCCACCGTGGTGCCGGCGTCGAGGCCGGCCGACCTGCCCGACCGGCCTCAGTGGAGCGCCCGGGGCTGACCCCCGGGCAGCGGCCTCATCCGCCTTTGGCAGCGCCGTTCGCGGCGCCGCGCCCGCGCCTCCCCTCCTCACGCAGCGGCGAGCGGCCTTCCGGGTCGCGTGCTCTTCTCTCATTCCTGCTCTCTTCGAAGAGGTGCAACCCATGTCACTCCATTGGCTCCGCCGATCCCCCCGTTGGGCCTGGCTGGTTCTCGTCGTCGCGCTGGTGGGCGCGGACCAGGCCACCAAGGCCCACTTCGCCGCCACGATCCCGCTGGGCACGGGCATTGAACTTACCCCCTGGCTGAACCTGGTCCATGTGCTCAACACCGGCGCGGCGTTTTCGCTGCTGGCCGATGCCGACGGCTGGCAGCGCCCGTTCCTCATCGCCGTCGGCCTGATCGTGGTGGTGGCCATCAGCTTCGTGAGCATGACGCGCCACGTCGAGCCGATGGAGCGCTGGCTCGGCGCGGTGATCGTGGCCGGTGGCGCGGGCAACCTCATCGACCGCGTGCAGACCGGCGCGGTGGTGGACTTCCTGGACTTCCATTGGCGCGGCCTGCATTGGCCAGCCTTCAACCTGGCCGACGTGTTCGTCGTGACCGCCGTCATCGCCTGGGCCCTGCTCTCGCTGCGGCGGCCTGCCGCGCCCGTCGCCACACCGGACGCCCGCCCATGAAGAATCCCTGGACGCTTCTGCTCCTGGCCTGGCTGGTGGCGCTCGCCGCGACGGCCGGCGCGCTGTTCATCGGCGAGGTCATGTTGATGGTGCCCTGCCAGCTCTGCTGGTACCAGCGCATCTTCATGTTCCCCCTCGCGCTCATCCTGGGCATGGCCTGCTTCAGCGAAGACCGGCGTGGCGCGGTCTACGCGCTGCCGCTCGCGCTGGGCGGCACCGCCATGGCGGGTTACCACACGCTGCTGGTGGCCGGCCTCATTCCCAAGGCCTGGCTGCCGTGCAGTGCCGGTGTCTCGTGCGCGGACCAGCGGCTCGAAATCCTCAACGGCATCCAGATTCCCTGGCTCTCCCTGGCCGCCTTCGCAGCCATCGGCCTTCTGCTCACCCTGTTCCTTCGAAAGACCTCCCGATGATCTCCAAGAAAATCACCGTGATCGCGCTCGTCGCCGTCGTGCTCACTGCGTTCGGCCTGGGCGCCTACCTGTACCAGCAGCGTGTGCAGAACTCGCAGATGGACAAGGTCACCCAGCAACAGGCGCGCCTCGTGCGCATGCATTCGCCGGTGTTCGGCCCGCAGGGCGCGCCGGTGACCATCGTCGAGTTCTTCGACCCGGCCTGCGAGACCTGCCGTGCCTTCCACCCCGTGGTCAAGGGCCTGCTGGCGCAGTACCCCAATGAGGTGCGCGTGGTGATCCGCTACGCGCCCTTCCACCAGGGCTCGGACCAGATCGTCCTGCTGCTGGAAGCGGCCAAGCGGCAGAACAAGTACGCGCCCGTGCTCGACGCCGTGCTGGCCGCGCAACCGCAGTGGGCCGACCATGCCCAGCCCAACTTGCGCGTGGCCTTCCAGGCCGCCGAACAGGCCGGGCTGGACATCAACCAGGCCATCGAGGACGCCCAGCGGCCCGAACTCGCGGCCGCGCTGCGGCAGGACATCGAAGACCTCACCGCGCTGGAAGTGACCAAGACGCCCACCTTCTTCGTCAATGGCCGGGCTCTGCCCAGCTTCGGGCGCGAGCAGCTCCTCGCACTGGTGGCAGAGGAAGTGGCCAAGGCCCGCAAGTGAGCCCGGGCGGCGCCCGCGTCAGCCCTTGGGCACGTGGGCGCTGCACCAGCCGTTGGCCACCACCATCTTGCCGGTGAAGAGGGTGCAGCCCCCCACCGCGTCACCGGGCTTGCCGGTGTAGAGCTGGCAGTTGCGGCAGGTCTGCGCCGGGGTGTGCCTGGGGAACTTGCGCGGGTCCACCTTCTGGGTGTCGGGCGTGTAGCCCAGGGCCAGGGCGGTGGGGTCCTTGTCGCCCACCAGGGCCGGCTGGGCCGGCGCCGAGGCGGCCCAGCCGGCCGCGCTTGTGGCGGCCGCTCGCAACAGAAAGACGCGACGGTTCGAATCGTTCATGGGGCACCTCGTGGGGACGCGCTGGATCGCTGGCCCATCCTACCCGCAGGCGGTGGGCCCGGGTGCGTACACTTGGGCCCCGGATCGCACCACGCATGAGCCCTCAAGACTACGTCCAGCAAAAAGCCGCTGCCTCGGGCAGCAGCTTCTACTACGCCTTCCTGTTCCTGCCGGCCGAGCGCCGCGCGGCCATCACCGCCTTCTACGCTTTCTGCCGCGAGGTGGACGACGTGGTGGACGAGGTCAGCGACCCCGCCGTGGCCCAGACCAAGCTGGCCTGGTGGCGCCGCGAGGTGGCGCAGGCCTATGCCGGCGAGCCCAGCCACCCGGTGATGCAGGCGCTGATGCCGCTGGCCAAGACCTACGAGATCGAGATCCGCCACCTGCTGGCCGTGATCGACGGTTGCCAGATGGACCTGGAGCAGAACCGCTACCTCGACTTCGCCAACCTGCAGCGCTACTGCCACCTGGTGGCCGGCGTGGTGGGGGAGGTGGCGGCGCGCATCTTCGGCCAGACGCAGATCGCCACCACCGAATACGCCCACCGCCTGGGCCTGGCCTTCCAGCTCACCAACATCATCCGCGACGTGGGCGAGGACGCCACGCGCGGGCGCATCTACCTGCCCGTGAACGAGCTGCAGAGCTTCAACGTGCGGGCCCATGAGCTGCTGCAGCGCGGCGCCGCGCCTGGCACCGATGTGGCCGACTTCCAGCGCCGCTTCCACGCGCTGATGCAGTTCCAGTGCACGCGCGCCCTGCAGACCTACGACGATGCCCTGGCCCTCTTGCCCGCGGCCGACCGCCGTGCCCAGAAACCTGGCCTGATGATGGCCAGCATCTACCGCACCCTGCTCAGGGAAATCGCGGCCGACCCGCTGCTGGTGCTGACCCAGCGCGTGAGCCTGACGCCTTTGCGCAAGTTCTGGCTGGCCTGGAAAGTCCAGGCCCTGGGCAGGCTATGACCCCCACGCTCCACCGCTGCGCGGGTCGCTGCCCCCCCAGGGGGCTGGCCTT
>NZ_JBMDKH010000033.1:0-26008 GCF_057809615.1 Hydrogenophaga sp. FG152
GCACGCTGGGCGGCACCAGGGCGTAGTAGACGACGGTGAGCGACCAGCCCCGTGGATCGCGGCCGGGGCCGGAGAAGGTGCCGTACTCTTCGAGGTAGGGGCTCACGACACCCGCCTTGCGCTTGAGCACGCGCGCAGCTGCCGCGCCGGCGTGGTCGTCCTGGTCCTCGTGCATGTAGCCACCGGGCAGCGCCCAGAGCCCCTTGAAGGGCTCGGTGTCGCGCTTGAACAGGGCGACTTCCAGCTCCCCCTCGACCAGGGTCAGGAGCACGGCGTCGACGGTCAGGATGATGGACATGGTGGGAAATTTTTTCGGATTCTACTGCTTAGATTCAAAATGAATTGAATAGGTGTATGGATCAATTCATGTGGCATTTTTCAAGAATCTGAAGACTAAGATGTAAAAAGAATCAAAATAGATGGACTGAATTCATCGACACCCACCAAGGACGGATGGACATGCGAACCAAGCTCCTGATCATTGATCCCCAGAACGACTTCTGCGACATCGAGGGCGCGGCGCTCCCGGTGACCGGCGCCCGCGACGACCTGCGCCGCCTGGCCCGCTTCATCGACGCCCAGGCGGCCCGCCTCAGCGACATCACGGTGACGCTGGATTCGCACGCCAGCGTCGCGGTCGAACGCACCAGCTTCTGGCTGACCCGTGAGGGTGAGGCCGTGGCGCCGTTCACCTTCATCACGGCCGCGAGCGTGGCCGCTGGCGAGCACCGGCCCCGCGATGCCCGCCTCACCGGCCAGGTGATGGCCATGCTCGACCAGCTGGCCACCGCGGGCAAGCAGGGCATGGTGGTGTGGCCGGTGCACTGCGTCACGGCCACGTGGGGCCACAACATCCAGAGCGACCTTGCCAACAGCCTCGCCGCCTGGGAGATGGCCCACCAGCGCGCGGTGACCAAGGTGCTCAAGGGCGAGTATCCACTGACCGAGCATTTCGGCGTCTTCGAGGCCGACGCCCCAGTGGCCTCGGTGCCGGGCACCCAGTTCAACCGCGCGCTGGCCGCCTCGGTGGCCAGTGGGGCCGACTTCGTCGCGTTCGCGGGCCAGGCGTCAAGCCACTGCGTGGCCGCCAGTTACGACCAGTTCATGCGCTTCCTCGCCAGCGCGCCCGCTTTCGCACCCCGGGTGGTGCTGCTGCGCGACTGCATGAGCCCGGTGCCCGGCTTTGAGACACTGGCGGACGGCCTTTTCGAGCGCGCGCGGGCTGCCGGCAGCCTGGTGCTGGGCGTGGACGAGTTCGCCGCGCGAATCCGCTGACTTCAGACAAGACAAGGAGCGCAACATGGGCAGAACCACCGACACCGCGATGCAGGCCGAGGCGGCGTTCTCGCCCGTCGTGAGCTCGCTGCTGGGCACCGATCTCTACAAGTTCACGATGCTGCAGCCCATGCTGCACTCGATGCCGGCCAACCAGGCAGAGTACCGCTTCGTGTGCCGCAACCAGCCCGGCTACCCGCTGGCCGAGTTGCGGGAGGAAATCGAACGCCAGATGGCGCACCTGTGCACCCTGCGCTTCACCGAGGATGAGCTCCAGTACCTGGGCGGTCTGCGCTACATGAAGTCCGATTTCATTGACTTCCTGCGCATCTTCCAGCTCCAGCACCGCTACGTGACCGTGGCCGCCCAGGGCGATCAACTGGTCATCGTGGCCCAGGGGCCGCAGATCCACGTGATGTTCTTCGAGATCTTCGTGCTCGCCATCGTCAACGAGGTCTATTTCCGCCGCCTCGCCACGCCCGAGGTGATGAGCGAAGGCCGCCGGCGCCTGCAGGAGAAGATCGCGTTGCTGCGCAGCGTCCGCGCCCGACGCCGCAACCCTTTCGAGTTCTTCGACTTCGGTGTGCGCCGCCGCTTCTCGGCCGCCTGGCAGGAAGTGGTGGTGGCCACGTTCGCGAAGGAAGTGCCCGAGTTCTTCAAGGGCACTTCCAACGTGTACCTGGCGAAGAAGTACGGGCTGGTGCCGATCGGCACGATGGCGCACGAGTACCTGCAGACCTTCCAGGCCATGGGCGTGCAGCTCAAGGGCTTCCAGAAGGCCGCGCTGGAGACCTGGGTTCAGGAGTACCGCGGTGACCTGGGCGTGGCCCTGACCGATGTGGTGGGCATGGACGCCTTCCTCGCCGACTTCGACCTCTACTTCGCCAAGCTCTTCGACGGCCTGCGCCACGACTCGGGCGATCCGGTAGCCTGGGGCGAGAAGGCGCTGGCGCATTACGAGCGCCTGAAGATCAATGCGCACACCAAGCGCCTGGTGTTCTCCGACGGGCTGGACCTGCCGACCGCGATCGGCCTCTATGAACACTTCGCCGACCGCATCCAGACCGGCTTTGGCATCGGCACCAACCTGACCAACGACATGGGCTTGCCGACCCTGAACATCGTCATGAAGCTGGTGAGCTGCAACGGGCAACCGGTGGCCAAACTCTCCGACTCGCCGGGCAAGACCCTCTGCGACGACGAGACCTTCCTCGCCTACCTGCGGCAGGTGTTCCGCGTCGCGGCGCACCCCTGAATTCCACTCCTTGGAATTGGGGTGGTGCACTGCCCGACCAGGCGACCTGGGAGCGCGGCTGGTCTGTAGTCGGCAACCATGTCGTCAGCGACACTTTGGGGTTGGCGTGACCGTTCCTTCTCCTGTCGGTGAATCGATTGCAGCCATCAGCGTCGCGGCGCCGGCACAGCGCACGTCTCCAGCGAGCAGCGCTTTGTCGTGAAAGCCAAGAGAGATGCCATTGCTGCTTTGGTGCCGGAGTGACCCCAGCTTCGTATTGGCATAGGAAAAAACTTCTGGCCAACTGGCTGGACTCGAATTCCCCCAAGTCGGCCGGAAAAAGGGGCATCGTCAAGGGATTTCTTGAATCCGCATCTCGTTGACGATCTTGCCGCCGCCGAAACCCTTGTCGCCGGCCTGCTTGAGGATGTTGTCCATGTCTTGTTGAGACTTGACCGTGCCCGTGAGTCGGATGCTTCCGCTGGAGTCAAAACGAAGTACACCCAGGGAGGGCGACAAACTCCTCTTGATTGAATTCTCGAACTCGCGCGCTTTCATGAGTTCTTCATCCACTTTCAAGAGTTCCGAGTAGGCCGACTCGCTGTGCGTCAGAACGTTGCCGAACACCAGTTTCTTTTCTGCATCCGGCAAGCCTGCGATGGACGCGTAAATGGCATTGGCCTTTTCTTTTTGACCTGTGTCAGAGGCGACTTTTGCGTTGATTCCTACTTGATTTCGGTAGGTCGAGTTCGACCGGATCGCCTCCTCGTCGGTCAACGGTACCTCGCCCTGAAACGCCAGCATCAACCCTTCGGAGCGCTTGAGCGTCACTGCCAACGTGGTCGGATTTCGGGAGTAACCCGGCTTGCTGATGCGTGCGTATTCCTTTCCGGAGAACGAGGGCACCGAAGGAAAACGGAAGTAGAAGTTGCCGCTGGTGTTGGTCAGCGTGGTGGAAATGGGGCTGTTTTTGTCGTCAAACAGCACCACGGTGGCGCCCGTGACCGGCTTGTCCCCATTGGAGCCACCGGTCTCCACCACTTTTCCGGAAACCACAAACTCCACTGCCCAGGTCATCGGGCAATGCATTGCAAGAACCAGCAAGGCGAAGTACGGCGTTGGGTTCATCATTTCCTCACTAAAGAGCATGTTGGCTTGATCTTTTCAACATCGCGCAAATCGGTGCCAGGGCCACCCGTCAAACTGAATTCAGCCAGCTGACGGCTCCGCGGCTTCACCACCGGCCAGGCCACCCGCAGGCGCGCCACGTCCTCGACCACAAGCCAGTCCTCATTGGATGCCCCGTCGATCGGCCGCCAGTAGCCCGGCGAGGTGGAGAACTTGCCTCCCGCCAGAGTCAGGTCGCATTCAACGCCAGTGAATGCTTCCATCGGACCCACCCTGAGCGTCCACAAAAAATCAGCGCGGTTTTCTTTCTCTCGGATCTGCTTGAGCGCGATGGTCGCCTGGGGGGCGTTCGGCCACACGACGAGCCGGGCGACTGCGGACTCGGAATGCGTGTCTCTGAAGATGCCCGCGTTGGCCTGCACAGACACATTGATCTTGTGTTCACCGGCCTTGAGCCCATCGGCAAAGAGCTGGTACGAGCGGCTCTTGGTCGCAGGCAGTGAAGTGCCTTGGGCGTCCACCAGTTTGAACTTCTCACCGGCTTGCGCTTCTCCCGGGCTCAGTGTCGGTTGAATTCGAATCTCGGACAGTTCAACATTGGAGAGTGCGTTCTCCACGGTAAGGATCGAAGTGAACGAGCCGCCTTCGTCGACCTCGTATTCGTGGTTGTTGAGCCTCACGGTGTACTGGGGTGCGGCAATCAAGACGTCATACCGCTTGTTGAGCACATCCAGTGCACCGAGCACTGCCACCGTGGTTAACAGCAAGGGCACCGCCTTGCTCTTCATCTTCTGGGAAAAGTCCGGCGCCTTTGTCAGGGGTTCCATCGCTGTCCCTGCCAGGGAAACCGTTGAGCTGCCCAGTCGGTATTGCAGCGTGGGCTCGTTGGCGTGTGCGTCGTCTGATGACGACCAGTACGCGATGAATCGCAGCTTCCCGTCCTGGTCTCTGACGGGCTGAACGGCATTCAGGCCTTTGAGGTTCTTCAACAGGTCGGTCGGAATTTCGACCAGCGTGCTTTCGTGAATAGCGACGAAAGCCGTGCTTCGAGGAGCCGGTGACTTCAATGCTTCGATAAGACGCTTGAATCCCAAGATGCCCTCCACTTGTCGCCATTGTGCCGGTCTGTGCGCGGCGAGCCGGGTGTTTCGACGGGCTCAACTCTAGTTTCCGCAGATGGCTTGTCAAGCCGTTTTGGGGGAAAGTCCGCGCCTGCTCGCCACCATGGGACCAATGGCCAGGGGCTTTCTCCCCGAGAAAGTGCGCCGGTCGAATTCCATTCTGTGGAATTTGGGTGGTGCGCGGTCCGACCAGGCGTCCTAAGCTGCGCGGAGGTGCCACGGCCACGCCGTGCCGCCTTCCCATACCTAGACCTGGAGACACCGACCGATGACCACCCAACACCCCTTGTCGCGCCGCCGCTTCAACGCCGCGCTCGGTGCCAGCCTGGTCCTGCCGTTTGCGGCACCCGCGCTGGCGCAGCCACAGGCTTTTCCGAACAAGCCGATCCGCATCCTGGTGCCGTTCGCGGCAGGCGGCCCGACCGACCTGATGGCCCGCGCCGTCGGCAAGAACCTATCGACCTCCATGGGTCAGCCGGTGATCATCGAGAACAAACCCGGTGGCGGTGGCGTGATTGCCATGGGCGAGGTGGCGCGCGGCCCGGCCGATGGCTACACGCTGGTGTTCCCTTCCATCCTCGCGGTGACCAACCCCGCGCTCATGCCCAACTACCCGTTCGACACGCTGCGCGACTTCGCGCCACTGACGGTGGTGGGCTACATCCCGCACGCGCTGGTGGTGCGGCCCGACTTCCCGGCCAAGGACCTGCAGGCCCTGGTGGCCATGGCCAAGGCCGCGCCCGGCAGCGTCAACTACGGCTCCTCGGGCAACGGCACCTCGGCCCACCTCGGCGCCGCGCTGTTCGCGCAGCGCGCCGACATCAAGGTCACGCACGTGCCCTACCGCGGCGCGGCCCCGGCGGTGCAGGACCTGCTGGGCGGTCAGATCCAGTTCATGTTCCTCGACATGAGTTCGGCGCTGGCGCAGATCAAGACCGGCAAGCTGCGCGCGCTGGCTGTGGCCCCGGCCAACCGCTTCGCCGGCCTGCCCGACGTGCCCACCGTGGCCGAGCAGGGCTACCCGGGCTTCAACGTGCACGGCTGGTACGGCCTGTTCGCGCGCAGCGGCACGCCCGCGCCCATCGTGCAGGCGCTCTACACCGAGGTGAAGAAGGCGCTGGCATCGGCCGAGATCCGCGAGCTGTTCCAGAACTACGGCATCGAGGCCGGCGGCATGCCGCCCGAGGACTACACCGAGATCGTGCGCAAGGACCTCGCCATGTGGAAGCGCACCGTCGACCAGCTTCAGATCACCCTGCAATAAGTCCATGATCATTGCGATTCCCGACGACTACCAGGACTGCGTGCGGCACCTGGACTGCTTCGCCAAGCTGGCCGGCCACGAGGTGCGCATCTTCAACGACTCGGTGAAAGGCACCGATGCCCTGGCGGCGCGCTTCGCCGACGCCGAGGCCATCGTGCTCACGCGCGAGCGCACGCGCATCGACGCCGCCTTGCTCGACCGCCTGCCGAAACTGCGCCTGATCAGCCAGACCGGCAAGCTCGCGGGCCATGTGGACCTGGCCGCGTGCAGCGCCCGTGGCGTGCGGGTGGCCGAGGGCAGCGGCGCGGGGTCGGCCACGGCCGAGATCGCCTGGACGCTGGCGCTGGCCAGCCGGCGGCACCTGGTGAGCGAGGCCAACCGGCTGCGCGACGGGCAATGGCAGGGCCACCTGGGCCAGCAACTCAGCGGGCAGCGCCTGGGCGTCTGGAGCTACGGCCGCATCGGCCGGCAGGTCGCGGGCTACGGCCGCGCCTTCGGCATGAAGGTGTGGGTGTGGGGCCGCGAAACCTCGACCGCCGCCGCGCGCGCCGACGGCTTCGAGGTCGCGCCGTCGCGCGAGGCCTTCTTCGCGCAGAGCGACGTGATCAGCCTGCACGTGCGGCTCTACGCCGACACCGTGGGCATCGTGACGGCCGAGGACCTCGCGCGCATGAAGCCCACGGCGCTGCTGGTGAACACCAGCCGGGCCGAGCTGATCGCGCGCGGCGCGCTGGAGCACGCGCTGGTGCAGGGCCGGCCCGGTTTCGCGGCGGTGGACGTGTACGAAGAAGAACCGGTGCTGGGCGCAAACCACCCCCTGCTGCGCCTTCCGAACGTGCTGTGCACCCCGCACATCGGCTACGTGGAGAAGGACAACTACGAGCGTTACTTCGGCATCGCCTTCGACCACATCCTGGCCTATGCAGAAGGCCGCCTGAGCGACGGGGTCAGTCCCGCAGCCAGTCCAGCAGCAGCGGGTTGATGGCGTCGGCCTGCTCGTACTGCACCCAGTGCCCGGCCCCGGCCACGACGCGGGTGCGGGCCTCGGGCAGGGGGGCGGCCAATGCGGGCGCGATGCGCGCGGGCTCGGCCGTCACATCGTGTTCGCCCCAGGCCAGCAGGGTCGGCCCGGCATAGACCGCCAGCGCCCCGGCGAGGCCGCCAGCGCGTGAGATCTCCTTGCTGCGGAACCGCGTGCGCACACAGGCCTCGGTGTGCACGCGCAGCGCGAGCGGGTCGATGCCGTCGGCCGCCCCGCTGAGCATGTGCATCGCGAGGTTGTGGCGCATGGCCTGTTCCACCGCCGCCGCATCGCCCGCGCGCCAGGCCGGTTTCCAGTTGACCAGTTCGCCCTTGGGGCGGCGCGGCCCCTGGTGGCCGCCCGTGCCCAGCAGGGCCAGGCGCTTCACCTGGGGCCGCTGCGCGGCCAGGTGCGCGGCCACCAGGCCGCCGAACGAGAAGCCCACCAGTTGCAGCGGCGTGCCGGGACCGATGAGCGTGTCCAGCGTGAACAGCGTGGGGTCCAGCAGCGCGACCAGACCCTCGACCTCGGGAGCGTCCGAGTCGCCGAAGCCGGGCAGGTCGGGCACCCACACGGTGTGCTGCGCGGCCAGCGCGTCGATGTTGCGAACCCAGTGCAGCCAGCTGCCGTGGCCGCCGTGTACCAGCACCACCGGGCTGCCGCTGCCGAAGCCGCGCCAGCAGACCTGGCCGCCGGCCCAGGCCACGCGCTCGGTGCGGGCCTGCGCGGACAGCGTGTCGATGAAGTCCGCGTCAGCCCGCATCGGCCAACACCACCACGCCGTCGGCCGCCTTCACACCATGGCCTTCGGGCAGCACGAACACCGGGTTGATCTCGGCCTCGATCAGCCGCTCGCCGAGCTGCGCGGTCATCTGCGAGAACGCGACGATGGCCGAAACCAGGGCCTCGACGTCGGCCTTGGGCCGGCCCCGGTAGCCGTCGAGCAGGGGCCAGGTCTGGAGCTCGCGCAGCATGCCGTGCGCCACCTCGCGGCTCAGGCCGCCTTGTGGGGGCAGCATGCGCAGCGTGGTGTCCTTGAACAGTTCGGCGGTGATGCCGCCCATGCCCAGCAGGATGGCCGTGCCCAGCGCGTCGCGGTGCATGCCGAGGATGAGCTCGGTGCCGCCCGACACCATCTCCTGCACCAGGAAGCGCGTGGGCGCCACCCCGGCCTTGGCCCGCACCTCGTCGGCCATGCGGGTGAGGCGCGCACCGATCTGTGCGGGCGTCACGTTGACGGCCACGCCGCCCACGTCGCTCTTGTGCGTGATCTCGCCCGTCAGGATCTTCAGCACCACGCGCTCGCCCAGCGCGCGCGCGGCCTGCTCGGCCTCGGCCGGGCTGACCACCACGGTTTCGGCGGTGCAGGGAATGCCGAAGCGCCGGAACAGCTGCTTGCACTCGGCCTCGTTCAGCGAGCCGCTGCCGATGTCGTGCACCGCCACCGGCGCGCCCAGCGGCGCGGCGGGGTGGTCGCTCCAGCGACGGGTCTGCAGCATGCTGTTGAGGGCCACGCTGCAGCTCTCGGCGTCGGCGAAGGCCGGCACGCCGCGCTGCGTCAGCAAGGCGGCCACCTGCGGTGCGTGCGGGCTCACGTAGGCGATCACGGGTTTGTCGCTCAGGGGCAGGCAGTCCTGGATCGCATTGGCCATCAGCTCGGGCATGGCCAGGCTGGACGAGCCCACGATGATGGTCAGCGCGTCGTAGCTCGGGCTCTCCAGCAGGGCGCGGATGGCGCCGCGCAGCAGCTCGGGCTGCAGGCCCGCCAGCGTCACGTCGATCGGGTTGCGGTCCAGTGCGGCCTGCTCGCCGGTCTGCAGCGCGCGCAGCTTCGCGGCGGTGGCTTCGTCGGGCGGCGGGGTCTCGAGACCGGACACGCCGTAGCTGTCCGACACCAGCGTGCCAGCGCCGCCGGTGGAGGTGAGGATGGCCACGCGCGGGCCGCGCAGCACGCGCCCGGTGGACAGCGCCACCGGAATGTCCAGCAGGTCGCTGAAGGTCTGCGCGCGGATCACGCCCACTTCCTTGAACAGCGCGTCGTACATGCGGTCGGCGCCGGCGAGCGCGCCGGTGTGCGAGACGGCGGCCTGGGCGCCGGCCTCGGAGCGGCCGATCTTGAACGCCACCACCGGCTTGCCCGCGCGCGCGGCCTTCAGCGCGGCCTGGCGGAAGCGTTCGGGGTGGCGCACGCTCTCCACGTACAGCGCGATGACCCGCGTGGCCTCGTCGTCGGCCAGGTGGTCCACGAAATCGGCGAGGTCCAGGTCCACCTCGTTGCTGGTGGAGATCAGCTTGGACAGGCCGATGCCGCGCGCGGCTGCGCGCGAGAGCAGCGCGCCCAGGATGCCGCCGCTTTGCGAGACCACGCCCACCGGGCCGGCCGGGAAGCGGTCCATCTCCAGCGCGCCGCTGGCCGAGAGCACGATGTTGTCGGTGAGGTTGACCAGTCCGATGGTGTTCGGGCCGAGGAGGCGCATGCTGCCTGCGGCCTCGCGCAGCTGTGCCTGGCGGCGCGCGCCTTCCTCGCCGGTCTCGGTGTAGCCGCTGGCCAGCACGATGGCGGCGGCCGTGCCGCGCGCGGACAGGTCCGACACGGCCTTGTGCGCGCGCTCGGCGCCGAGCAGCACGATGCCCACGTCGGGCACGGCCGGCAGCGAGGCCACGTCGGGGTAGCAGCGCAGGCCGTCGATCTGCTCGGCGCGCGGGTTGATCGGGTAGATGTCGCCGGTGAAGCCGTGCTTGCGCAGGTAGGCCACCGGGCGCCCGGCGGTCTTGCCCGCGTCGGCCGAGGCGCCGATGACGGCGACGCTGCGCGGCTGCAGCAGCCGGGAGATGGGGGTCACGGGGTTCATGCCTGGGGCGCGGCTTTGTTCAGAAAGGCCATCACCGAGTCGCGGTGCTCGGTGCTCGTGTAGCAGATGCCCTGGGCCTGGCTGCCCTGGGCGAAGACCTGTTGCGCCGGCAGCTCGAAGGTCTGGTTCAGGATGGTCTTGCTCAGCGCGAGCGCGGTGGCCGAACCCTGGCTGAGTTCGCGCGCCCAGGCCTGGGCGTCGGCCAGCAGCCGGTCCGCCGTGGTCTTGCGGTCCACGATGCCGAGCGAGAGCGCCTCGTCGGCATCCACCTTGCGGCCGGTGAAGATGAGCTGCTTGGCGATCGGCAGGCCCACGCGGCGCGGCAGGAAGTACATGCCGCCGCCGTCGGGCACGATGCCGCGGTGGATGTACGACCAGGTGAAGCTGGCCCATTCGCTGGCGATGATGAAATCGCAGGCGAGGGCGGTGTCGGCGCCCAGGCCGGAGGCCGCGCCGTTCACGGCCGCGATCACCGGTTTGGGCATGGTGTGCAGCAGCATCTGCGTGTGGTGCACGCGCTGCTGCCGGTGCCAGCCGTTGAAACCCACTTCGCCGGCCGGGGCGTTCATGCGCTTTTCCATGCCGGCCACGTCGCCGCCGGCGCAGAAGCCCTTGCCGGCGCCGGTGAGCACCAGCGCGCGGATGGCCTTGTCGGCCGCGACCTGCTCCAGCGCGTGGATGAACTCCGCGCGCATGGCGTCGCTCATGGCGTTGCGTTTGTCGGGCCGGTTCAGCGTGAGCGTGGCGATGCCGGTGTCAACCTGCAGATCGATCAGGGGAGGCGTGGACATGGTGGGTTCCAGAGAGAAGAGAGGGTCAGTTCGAGGTGATGTTGTTTTCTTTGACGATCTTGCGCCAGCGCGCTTCCTCGGCGCGCACGTAGGTCTCCAGCTCGGCCGGCGCACCGGCGCTGATCACCAGGCCTTCCTGCTCGACCTTCTTGCGGAATTCGTCGGTGGCCACGGCCTTCTTGGCAGCGGCGTTGAGCTTGTGGATCACGTCGGGCGGCGTGCCGGCGGGTGCGTACAGGCCGTACCAGCTCTCCATCACGTAGCCGGGAATGGTTTCCGCGATGGCCGGCACGTTCTTGAGCACCGCCGAGCGCTCGGCGCCGGTCACGCCCAGCGCGCGCAGCTTGCCGCTTTCCAGGCCCGAGGACACGGCGGTGGCGGTGCCGAAGATCATGTCCACCTGGCCGCCCAGCAGGTCGGTGAGCGCCGGGCCCGCGCCCCGGTAGGGGATGTGCTTCATCTGCACTTTGCCGAGGTTGTCGAACATCTCGCCGGCCAGGTGCGCCGAGGTGCCGTTGCCCTGCGAGGCGTAGTTGAGCTTGCCCGGGTTGGCGCGGGCCGCGTCCAGCACGTCCTTGACGGACTTGTACGGGCTCTCGGCGCGCACCACCAGCACGTTGGGGCCCTTGCCGATCAGGATCACAGGCGCGAAGGCCTTGTCGTTGTCGTAGGGCAGCTTGGGCATCAGGCTGGGGTTGACCGCGTGGGCGAAGGTGGAGATCACCAGCGTGTAGCCGTCGGCCGGGCTCTTGGCCACGAGGTCGGTGCCGATGATGGTGCCCGCGCCGGGCTTGTTCTCGATCACCACCGTCTGGCCCAGCTCCTTGGACATGCCCAGGCCCAGGGTGCGCGCGATCAGGTCGGTGCCGCCGCCGGGCGCGAAGGGCACGACCAGGCGGATCGGCTTGTCGGGGAACTGGGCCAGCGCGGCGGTGGTGGCGAGTGCCGCCGACACGAAGAAGAGGCTGATTCGCGCGGCGGCGGTTCGACGGGAATAGGGCATGGTTGTCTCCGGTAAGGCCATGGGTGAAAACGGTGTTCTTTTCAGGGAAGCATGCTACGTTCGATGCTTGACAGCCGCATCCCTTCAATTCCAATCAGTGGAATCAAGAACGTGAAGACCTTCTCTGCTCCGACCCCGACCGAGGACCGCTTCGGCAGCTCGCCCACCAACCGCTCGCTGGAGCGCGGCATCCTGATCCTGCGGGCGTTCCGCCCCGGCTCGAGCTGGCTGGGCAATGGCGACCTTGCGGAGCGCACCGGCCTCTCGCCTTCGACCATCAGCCGGCTCACGCAGACCCTGGTGGGCGCGGGTCTGCTGCAGAACGACCGGCGGCGCCGCGCCTACCGGCTCGCGCCGCCGGTGTTGAGCTTCGCGCACGCCATGCGGGCCGGCTCGCAGGTGCTCGCGGTGGCCGCGCCGCGCATGCGCGCGCTGGCCGAAAGCCAGCGCGTCAACGTGGGCCTGGCCGCGCCCGACAACGACGAGATGGTGTACCTCGAATCCATCCGCTACAACCGCCGCGTGGCGCTGCGCAACGTGGTCTCGGGGCAGCGGGTGCCGATGGAGCTCACCTCGCTGGGCCGCGCCTACCTGTCCACCGTGTCGGCCGGCCGGCGCAAGGCGCTGTTCGGCGTGTTCCAGCGGCGCTGCGGCGGCCACTGGCCCGAGGTGCAGGCCGACATCCTGGCGGCCATGCGGCAGGTGCAGGAGCAGGGCTTCTGCGCGGCGTCCTGGCAGCCGGAGGTGGTGGCCATGGCCCTGCCGCTGGACACGGTCGAAGGCATCCACGTCCTCAACCTCAGCGTCTCCACCGAGGAGCCGCTGCCGCGCGTGGTGCGCGAGCTCTCGGGTTCGCTCAAGGCATTGGCCGCGGACATCCAGGATGCGCTGGCGCGGGAGGTGGAAGTCTGAGCCGGCGTGTGCGTTGCCGAACGGAGCTGGCCTGCGGGTCCGGCTATAAAGGGGCGCATGAAGAAGGCATCTTTCTGGTTCTGGCCGGCTGCCATGATCGCCGGCTCCTTGCTCGTCGCAGGCTGCGCGGTGCGCGTGCCCGACAACCTGCAGCCCGTCACCAACTTCGATGTGGGCCGCTACGCCGGCACCTGGTACGAGCTGGCGCGGATCGACCACCGGTTCGAGAAAGGCCTGGTCAACGTCAGCGCGCAATACAGCCTGAACTCCGACGGCACGGTGAAGGTGGTGAACCGCGGATTCAACCCGGCAAAAAACGAATGGAAGGAAGCCACGGGCACGGCCCGCTTCCTGGGCGATCCGCGCACGGCCGCGTTGAAGGTGTCCTTCTTCGGGCCGTTCTATGGCGGGTACAACGTGGTTCGGCTGAGCGACGACTACCAGACCGCGCTCGTGATCGGCAACACGCGCGACTACTTCTGGCTGCTCTCGCGGCAGAAGACGATGCCCGAGGCGCAGAAGCGGGCACTGCTGGCCGAGGCCGCCCGGCTGGGGGTCGACTTGAACAAGGTGATCGAAGTCCCTCAGCCTTGAAAAGGGGCGGCGGATCGGCGGTGGCGGTGCGGCGTCCTAAACTACCGCCCTCCACCTGCCGTTCCATCGGCGCCTTTTTTGACGGGATCTGCCCAGCGTGTCACGCCCCACCTTGCTGCACATCGAGACAGCACTTTCCGTCGCCCACATCGGCTCCTTCAGCGGCGCGGCCCGCAAGCTGGACGCCACGCAGCCCGCCATTTCGGCCCGAGTGCGCGAACTGGAAGCGGCGTTGGGGTATCGCCTGTTCACGCGGCGCGGCCAGCGCATGGAACTCACGGTCAAAGGGCGCCAGTTCCTTGAACAGGTGGAACCGCTCTTTGTCCAGCTGCAGGGCATTCTCAACGAGCGCGAGTCGCCGGTGCCGGCCAGCATCCGCGTGGGCTGCGGCCAGATCGCCATGTCCGCCTGGCTGGGCAAGGTGATCGGTCGCATGCAGTCGGCCAACACGCGCCTGCGGTTTCAGGTGTCCATCGGCATCTCGACCGTGCTCATTCCGCTGCTGGACCAGGACAAGCTGGACATCGCGGTGACCGTCGGCAAGATCGACTACCCGGGCCTGCACACGGAGCGGCTGGGGCGCCGCTCCAGCGGCATGTGGGTGACCACGCCCGATCGCTGGAAGAAGTACGCGTCCTACGCAGGCTCCACCGCGAAACCGGACCTGGCGGATCTCATCAACTGCGGCCCCGTGTGGACACCGCCGCTGAGTTCGCGCCTGTACACCGAGCAGAGCGAGATTCTGCGCGACCATGGCGGTCACATGCGCAACATCAACACCTGCGATGACTCCCGCGTGCTGGCCGACCTGATCGTGACCAGCAGTGGCCTGGGCTATGCGCAGCACGTGCTGATCAAGGACCGGCTGGCCTCGGGGGCGCTGGTCGAAATACCGGGCCTGCCGGGCACCGTCAACTCGGACTACCACTTCGTCTGGCGCGAGGCCAACCTATCGCCCATCGTGCACATGCTCATGAAGCTGGCGAAGGCAGAAAGCGAGCAGTGGGCGGTCTGAGGTCCGTGGATTCGGGGCGGTTTCCATCAAATAATTTTTGATATCGATCAAAAAATTTCTTGATATCTGGGCGGTGGGCGCGCACAAAACTAGCGTCCATGAACCACCGCCATCGCACATGCCTCGCGCATGTCCTGACCCGAGAGCACCATGGCTGCCGAGCGTGACGGTCCCGCGCGCGGGGGCGAGAAACCCGTGCGGCTCGGCATCCTCGGTCTTGGTCTGGCCGGGGGCATCATGGTCCCCATCGCCGGCCGGCATGCGCGAATCGAGCTGACCGCAGCGGCCGACCTCAGCCCCTCGCTGCGGGAGCGCTTTGCCCAGGACCACCCCGGCGTGGCGGTGTTCTCCGATGCGGCGTCGCTGATGCAAAGCGACCTGATCGACGCGGTCTACATCGCCACACCCCATCAGTTCCACGCAGAGCACGTGTTGCTGGCGGTCCGGCACGGCAAGCATGCCGTGGTCGAGAAGCCCATGGCCCTGCGGCTCGACGAATGCGACCGCATGACCGAAGCGGCCGATGCGGCCGGTCTCGCGCTCATCGTCGGGCACACGCATGGCTTCGACCCCGCCATCGCGCGGCTTCGCGAGTGGACCCGGTCGGGCGAATTCGGCCGGCTCGCCATGGTGGTCATGTGGAACTACACCGACTTTCTCTACCGCCCACGCCGTCCGGAAGAGCTCGACACCGCGCTCGGTGGCGGCATTGTCTACAACCAGTTGCCGCACCAGATCGACGTGGCGCGAATGATCGCCGCGGAACCCGTCGAATCGGTTCGCGCTTCCCTCTGGCAACTGGATGCCACGAGGCCCACCGAAGGGTGCTGTTCGGCAGCGCTGCATTTCCGCAGCGGCGCCGTGGCGAACCTGACCTACAGCGGCTACGACCACTTCGACAGCGACGAACTGCACGGCTGGGTGAGTTCATCGGGCTTTCCCAAGGCGCCGCGACACGGGACGGCGCGCCGTGCCCTGGCGCAGGCGGGCGGCGGCGACGCGGAGCTGCAGCTGCGGCAGACGCAGTACGGCTATGGCAGCGGCCGAAGCAGCGGCGTGCCTTCCTACCCGCCGCACTTTGGCCAGCTGATCGCCACCTATGAGCGCGCCGACGTGCGTTCCACGCCCCGCGGCCTGGCGGTGTATGGCGACGACGGTGTCCGGGAGATCGCTTTCGACCCATCGATGAGCGGGCGCACCTGCGTGCTCGACGAGCTGTGTGCCGCCGTCCTGGATGGTCAGGCCCCGGTCCACGACGGCGCATTTGCCCGCTCGACGCTCCACACCTGCCTGGCGCTGCTGCGCTCTTGCGCCGAGCGGCGCGAGTTGAGCCTGTCGAATTTCCATCCCCACTCGGACTAACTGAAGCGAGAACGATATGTTGAACCAACAAGACAACGACCTGCTGACCCGGGTCGAGAACCAGGCCCCCCTGGGCCAGCTGATGCGCCGCTACTGGATGCCTGCGTGCATGTCGGAAGAACTGCCGCAGCCCGATGGGGATCCCATCAAGGTGCGCGTGCTGGGTGAAAACCTGGTGGCCTTCCGGGCGACGGATGGCAGCGTGGGTGTGATGGATGAGCTGTGTCCGCACCGCCGCGCCTCGCTCCTCTACGGCCGCAACGAGGAGGGCGGCTTGCGCTGCCTATACCACGGCTGGAAGATGGACGTGGAGGGCAACGTGGTGGACACGCCCGCGGAAGTCCGCCGGGAGGGCGCTCCGTGCAAGAAGATCAGGCACAAGGCGTACCCGGTGCGGGAGAGCCATGGTTTTGTGTGGATCTACATGGGCGAAGAAGCCACCATGCCCGAGTTCGAGCCGCCGGCGTTCGCGAACGGCACCAACCCGATCATCAGCATCGCCAAGATCAACCTGCCCTGCAACTGGGCACAGATCGTCGAAGGGGGCATCGACTCGGCACACGCGTCCCTGCTGCACTCGAGCGAAATCCGTCCCACAGGCAACACCGCGCGCGCCGGTCTCGCCGAGACGCACACCCTGACCCGTCCTTCCGTGGACAAGGCGCCGCGCCTGCACGTTCACCGCACCGAGTACGGCATGCGCTACGTGGCGCTGCGCACGCCCATCACGAATCCCGAGACGGACGAGTACGCGCGCATCGCCACCTTCATCGCGCCCTGCACCGTGCTCTCGCCGCCCAACGGCACCTACAGCACCATCCAGTTCATCGTTCCGCGCGACGACGAGAGCACCAGCTTCTACTTCGTGGGCTGGACCGATGACCAGACCGAGGGCACTGGCGTGACCCAGGAAGTCTGGCGCCAACGCATGGGTGCGGTCGTCGGTGTCGACCTGGACGACGACCACTGGCCCTTGCGCACGCCGGCCAACCGGTTCAAGCAGGACCGGGCCGCGATGAAGCAGGGCAGCTTCACCGGCGTGCGCGGCATTGCCAACCAGGACAGCATGATGTGGGTGACCATGGGCCCCATCAGCGACCGCAGCAAGGAGCGCCTGGGCACCAGCGACGCGGCCGTGGCGCAGTTCCGCCGCGTGATGGTGGAGGCCGTGAAGGCGTTCTCGCGCGGCGAGCCGCCGATTGGCACGACGCAACCCCGCCTGCCGCACCGCCGCATCCGATCGTTCGAAGGGGTCATCAAAAAAGAAACCGACTGGCGCGAGCTGGGCATCCTGCCCGAGTGAGCAAGAACTTTCAGGAGACAAACACATGAAACGCAGAACATTCCTCGCCGCAACAACCGCCGGTGTGGCGTCGCTGCACCCCCTGGGTGCCGTCGCTCAGGCCGACTATCCGAACCGGCCGATCCGGATCGTCGTGGGCTATGTGCCCGGCGGTGGGCCGGACTACATCGCGCGCGCCATCTCCACCCGCCTGGGCCAGGTTCTGGGCCAGGCGGTGGTGGTCGAAAACCGCCCGGGTGCGGGCGGCACGATGGCCACCAGCCTGGTGGTGAAGTCGCCCGCCGATGGCTACACCTTGTTGCTGGGCGAGACCGGTCAGCTGGAGATCGCGCCCTATGTGTTCAAGGACCTCGCCTACGACCCCGTCAAGGATCTGACGCCGCTGGCCTTGCTCAGCGACGCGGCCGGCGTGGTCCTGGTCACCCATTCCCGCACCGGCATTCGCACGCTGGCCGATCTCGTGAAGGCGGCCAAGGCGGCACCGGGCGCGCTGAACTATGGATCGGTCGGTCCCGGCACCCGCCAGCATCTGGCGGTCGAGGTGTTCAAGCACGAAGCGGGCATCGACATGGTCCACGTCCCGTACAAGGGCGCCGGGCAGACCTTGCCCGCGCTGCTCGGCGGCGAGATCCAGATCCTCAGCGGTGCGCTGCAGACCTTCCAGCCGCAGATCAAGGCCGGAACGCTCCATGTGCTGGCGGTGCTGGGCCCCAAGCGGCTCAGCCTCATTCCGGATGTGCCCTCGCTGAGCGAGGCCTACCCCGGCTACAAGGGCTTCGAGTCGCAGTCGGGCCTGCTCGCGCCGGCGGGATTGCCCGCTGCGATCCGCGACAAGCTGGAGCAGGCCATCAAGGAGACGGTGGCTGCACCGGAGGTGAGTGGCCGTCTGTCTTCCGACGGGCGCTCCGGTCAGTTCCTCGACGCGAAGGCCTACGGCGAGCTGATCAAGGACAACCTCCGCAAATACGAACAGGCCGCCAAGCTGGCGAAGTTCACGCCCACCTGACGGCCCGTCCTCCGCTTCGTTTCACCGGAACCAGAACCATGGCCCACATCACGCTAGGGATTGGCACGAGCCACAGCCCCATGCTCAACCTCTCCGCGAGCCAGTGGCGCCACCGCGCCGAGGTCGACTTCAACAACCGGAAACTGACCCTGTCCGACGGGCGCACCCTGAGCTACCCCGACCTGCTGGCCGAGCGCGGGCCGAGGTTCCGCGATCAGATTGAACTCGACCTGATGGAGCAACGCGAGCGCGGGTGCCAGGCCGCGCTCGACCGCCTGGGCGACGTGCTCGAGCGCGCCGCGCCGGACGTGGTGCTGATCGTGGGCGACGACCAGGCCGAGCTGTTCTCCTCCGACAACCAGCCCGCGTTCGCCATCTTCCACGGCGAGGAGATCGTCACCACCACCGGCAAGTACACCAAGAGCTCACCCGACTGGATGCAACAGGTCGGCCGGGGCTTCCTGATGGATGACATCTACCGCCTGCCCGCCGCGGGAAGCTTCGGTTGGGAACTGATCGAGCGCCTGATCGACATGGAGGTCGATGTGGCGTCCGTGGGTGGCGTGAAGGACCCGGCGAAGGCTGGCTTCGGCCATGCCTACGGCTTCATCGTCAAGCGCCTGTTCCGCCGCAGCATCCCGGTGGTGCCGGTGATGCTGAACACCTACTTCGCCCCCAACGTGCCCAGCGCCAGCCGCTGCTACGACGTGGGCCGCAAGCTGCGCGCGGCCATCGGCGCCATGCCTTCGGAGCTCAAGGTGGCCGTGGTGGCCTCGGGCGGCCTCTCCCACTTCGTCGTGGACGAGACATTGGACCTGCGCGTGATCGACGCCTTTCGCGAGGGCAACGAGCAGCCCCTGCGCACCGTGCCGCGCGAGGCGCTGCGCTCGGGTTCCTCGGAAATCCTCAACTGGATCCTGACGGCCGGCGCGGTCGATCACCTGCCGCTGCAGATGGCCGAGTACTTCCCGCTCTACCGCAGCGAAGCGGGCACCGGCGTGGGCGCTGGCTTCTGCTACTGGGCCGTTGAATCGCTGGCCTGAGCCGCCCCTTCTTTTTCAATCACAGGCACGGAACCACCATGACCAGCAGCCGCCGACCCCGTTCCCTCGAGATCGAGGGCGTCACCCACGGATCCGCCCCCATCCCCATGGGCGCGCGCGTGGGCAACATGATTTTCACGTCGGGCATTTCCGGCAAGGACCCCCGCACCGGCCAACTCGCCGAAGGCGCGCAGGCACAGGCCTTTCACGCCTTCGACAACCTGCGCCGGCTGCTGGAGAGCGGCGGCGCCACCATGGCCGACGTGGGCCAGGTCACGGTGCTGACCGCAGACGAGGCCTTGCGCGAGGTGGTCAACACCGAGTGGCTGCGCCACTTCCCCGACCCGAACGACCGTCCCGCGCGGCACACCACCGTGCAAGCCCTGCGCGGCGGTGCCCTGCTGCAACTGCTTGCCATCGCAGCCGTTCCCGACAACGGCTGACCTTTTTTCCATCGAAGTTGAGTTCCCATGATCATTGATTGCCACGGCCACTACACCACCGCTCCGAAGGAGCTGGACCACTTTCGCGCCCGCCAGCTCGCGGGCATGGTCAACCCGGCCCTGCACCCCCGGCTGGAGGATCTGCTCATCACCGACGAGATGTTGCGCGAGTCGGTTGAAAGAGCCCAGCTGAAGTTCCAGCGCGAGCGCGGCACCGACCTCACCATCTTCTCGCCCAAGGCCGCCGGCATGCAGCACCATTACGGCGACGAGCGCGTGTCGGCCCAGTGGGCGCGGGTCTGCAACGACCTGATCCACCGCCTGACGCAGCTCTACCCCGCCAACTTCGCCGGTGCCTGCCAGTTGCCGCAGCTGCCCGGCGTGTCGCCCAGCAACTGCATTCCCGAGCTGGAGCGCTGTGTCAACGAACTTGGCTTTGTCGGCGTGAACGTCAACCCCGATCCTTCGGGCGGCTGGTGGAAAGACGCGCCGCTGACCGACCGCCACTGGTACCCCCTCTACGAAAAACTGGTGGAGCTGGACGTGCCGATGATGGTGCACGTGTCATCCTCGTGCAATGCCTGCTTCCACGCCACGGGGGCGCACTACATCAACGCCGACACCACGGCCGTGATGCAGCTGATCCAGGGCGACCTGTTCAGGGACTTCCCCACCCT
Organism: Hydrogenophaga sp. FG152; assembly: GCF_057809615.1. Classification (NCBI taxonomy): domain Bacteria; kingdom Pseudomonadati; phylum Pseudomonadota; class Betaproteobacteria; order Burkholderiales; family Comamonadaceae; genus Hydrogenophaga; species Hydrogenophaga sp. FG152. The sequence goes on from NZ_JBMDKH010000033.1 coordinate 20,045, forward strand.
GCGCGTGATCATTCCCCACGGCGGCGGTGCGGTGCCTTACCACTTCGGCCGCTACCGCGGCCTGGCGCTCAACCTCAAACGGCCTTCGCTGGAGGCGCATCTGTTCAACAACGTCTTCTTCGACACCTGCGTGTACGACCAGCGTGGCATCGACCTGCTGACCGAGGTGATTCCGCACGACAACCTGCTGTTCGCCTCGGAAATGGTCGGTGCGGTCAAGGGCCTGGACCCCAACACCGGCCACTACTTCGACGACACGCGGCGCTACGTCGATGGCGCCAGGGTGCTCGACGAAGCGTCGCGCAAGAAGATCTACGAATCCAACGCGCTCAAGGTCTTTCCCCGGCTCAAGGCCGTGCTGGCGCGCCGCGAGGCCTTCCTGGAGGCACAGGCATGAGCAAGACCCGCCTCAATGGCCTGATCCGCTGCCTCGAACGCGGCGAAGTGGCGACCATGTCGTTCTGCCCGCCCACCATCGAAAGCGCGATCGGCTTCAGCACCACGTCCTACGACGGCGTCATGGTCGAGTGCGAGCACAACCCGTGGGACGCACTCGCGCTGCGCGACACCTTCCAGTACCTGCTCAACCGCCGGCAGATCGCCCAGTCGGGCTCCATCGCCCCGGCCGTCACGCCGATCGTGCGCATTCCCGCCAACGGCGGCGAGATGAACCAGTGGATGGCCAAGCAGGCGCTGGACCTGGGCGCCTACGGGATCGTTTGGCCGCACGTGAGCACGGTGGAGCAGGCCCATGCCGCGATCTCCGCCTGCCGCTATCCCACGCTCAAGAGCCATCCCCTGCATGAGCCCTTTGGCCAGCGGGGCGACGGCGGCACCTCGGCGGCGCGCTACTGGGGCCTGCCCCGGGACGAGTACTACCGCAAGGCCGATGTGTGGCCGCTCAACCCGGAGGGCGAGATCCTCGCCGTCCTGATGATCGAAGACGTCGAAGGCATCGGCAACCTGCGCGAGATGCTGCGCGAGGTCAAGGGGATCGGCGCCATCATGATCGGCGAGGGCGACCTGTCGCAGGAACTCGGCGTGCCGCGCCAGTACAACCACCCCGACCTGCTCGACGCCATGGCGCAGATCCGCTCGATCGGCCAGGAATTCAACGTGCCGGTGGCTCACCCCCACGTGGGCATGGACAACGTGGAGCGCGCCCACGAAGAGGGCTACCGCATCCTCGTCTGCGGCCCGAGCAAGACCTATCCCACGCTGGACAAGGCCCGCCAGCTCGCGGGCCGCACCCAGTAACCCCGCACCCCGCAACATCACAGGAATCGATATGGATCTCGGAATCTCGGGCCGCACGGCCCTCGTCATGGCATCGTCCAGCGGCCTGGGCCTGGCCTGTGCCAGGACCCTCGCCGAAGAAGGCGTGAACGTCTGGCTCAACGCGCGCGACAGCGCCCGCCTGGAGGCCGCTGCGGCCGAGCTGCGCAAGACGGCCAAGGGCAATGTCCACACGGTCAGCGCCGATGTCACCACCGACGCTGGCCGCCAGGCCATCCTCGCCAGGGTCAAGGACGTGGACATCCTGGTGACCAACAACGAAGGTCCCAAGCCCGGCAGCCTCGACGAGTGGGACCACGGCGCCTGGGTCGGTGCGTTCGAGAAGAACATGATCCCGCACGCGCTCTTCATCCGCCACTACGTGCCGGGCATGCGCGCGCGCCAGTTCGGCCGCATCGTCAACATCACCTCGGCGATGGTGAAGGAACCGCGCGTGCACCAGTCGCTCTCTGCGGCTGCGCGCACCGCATTGACGGCGTTCTCCAAGGCGCTGTCGCGCGAGGTGGTGGTGGACAACGTGACCATCAACAACCTGCTGCCCGAGCGCATCGACACGCCGCGCCAGCGCTTCATGGCCGAACGTCTGATGAAGCAGAAGGGCATCACGATGGAAGAGGCGCGCCAGACTTTCGCCAACAGCATCGCGGCCAAGCGCTTCGGCAAGCCGGAGGAATTCGCGGGCGCCTGTGCTTTCCTGTGTTCGGTGCAGGCCAGCTTCATCTCCGGCCAGAACCTGCAGATTGACGGCGGCTCCTTTGGCGGTCTTTTCTGATTCCGATTCACCCGGTTTTCACCTTCCATGACATACACCTTCGAGCCACCCGCGCCCGTGGCCCTTCCTGTGGTGGGCCAGCAGGCGACTTTTCCCGCGCGCCGCGTGTACTGCGTCGGCCGCAACTACGCCGAGCACGCCAGGGAAATGGGCTTCACCGGCCGCGAACCGCCGTTCTTCTTCCTCAAGCCCGCCGATGCGATCGTGACGGTGAGCGATGGCGCGACCGGCGCGATGCCGTACCCCCCGCTGACGCAGAACCTGCACCATGAGATCGAGCTGGTGGTGGCGATCGGAAAGGGGGGCAAAAACGTGGCCGCTGCCGACGCCATGGGCCACATCTTCGGCTACGCCGTGGGCCTGGACATGACACGCCGCGACCTGCAGCTCGCGCAACGCGATGCGGGCCGCCCCTGGGACATCGGAAAGGGCTTCGACCATTCCGCCCCCATGGGCCCCATCACGCCCGCCGCGCAAGCGCCGGGCATCGAATCCGCGGCCATCTGGGTGAAGGTGAACGATCGGGTGCGCCAGCAGAGCAGGGTCTCTTCGCTGATCTGGCGCATCGCCGAAATCATCGAGCACATCTCCGCCGCCTGGGAGCTGCAACCGGGCGACCTGATCATGACCGGCACGCCAGAAGGTGTGGGCCCTGTCGCGCAGGGCGACCTCATGGTGGGGGGCATCGACGGCCTGGGCGAACTGCGTGTGAAAGTCGTCTGACCATGGTGGCGACTCCGGTCTCGCTTTCCCTGCGGGTGGTGCGCAAGCAGGCGCAAACGCCCGACATCTGCTCGTTCGAACTTCAATCCCTCGACGGGTCGGCACTGCCGGCTTTCCAGGCCGGCGCGCACATCGACATCCAGGTGCCTGGAGGGCCGGTGCGCCAGTACTCGCTGTGCAATCCGCCGGGCGAAACACACCGGTACGAGATCGCTGTGCTGCGTGACGCCCGATCGCGCGGGGGATCCGTGGGCATGCACGCGCTGCGCGAGGGACAGGCGCTTGAGGTCAGCGTGCCGAAGAACCATTTCCCGCTGGCCGACGATGCGCGGCACCACGTGTTGTTCGCGGGCGGCATCGGCGTCACGCCCATTCTCGCCATGGCGCACGCCTTGGCGGAAAAGGGGGCGTCGTTCGAACTGCACTACTGCACACGCTCTGCGGCGGTCACGGCGTTCCGGCAACGCCTGGCCGACAGCGCCTTTGCCGACCGCGTCGCGTTCCACCACGATGACGGCCCTGCCGCAGACCGGCTTGACGTGCAAGCCCTGCTGCAGTCGCTCCCGCTGCCGGGCGCGCACCTCTACGTCTGTGGCCCCGGCGGTTTCATGGAATGGGTGCTGGCGGCGGGCCGCAGCGCGGGCTGGAGCGAAGACCGCCTGCACCGCGAGTACTTCGCCGGCGTCCAGATCGATGCCGGCGCGGACCAGGCCTTCGAGGTGCAGATCGCCTCGACCGGCCAGGTCATCACCGTGGCGGCCGACCAGTCCGTCACCGCCGCGCTCGCGCTGAACGGCATCGAGGTGCCCACCTCGTGCGAGCAGGGCGTGTGCGGCACCTGCATCCTGCGGGTGCTGGACGGCGCGCCGGACCATCGGGACATGTACCTGACGGACAGCGAGCGGGCGCTGAACACCCAGTTCACCCCTTGCTGCTCACGGGCCAGGTCGGCGCGTCTGGTGCTCGACCTCTAGCGTCAGGCCACCATGCCCAGCGACGGATCTTCCACGCACAGGTCGCCCGTCCTGGCGAAGTAGTCGATCAGGAAATCCTTCAGCACGTCGGCCACGGGCAAAGCGGTGCGCGAACGGTTGGTGAACAGGTTGTATTGGCGGACGATGCGCGGTGCCTCGCACTCCAGCATGCGCAATTGGTGCACGCCAGTGGCCGAGCGCACGAGCCCCGGGCAGATCGACAGGCCGATGCCGGCCGCCACCATGCCCAAGGCGGCGGTCATGTCACCCACTTCATAGACGTTGGCCGGTTCGAACGGCGTGCCCAGTTCCAGCCTCAAACGCAGCAGCGGGTAGCTGCCGACGAAGATCAAGGGTTGTTGTTCCAGTTCGGCCCAGGTCACGGAGCGGCGCGTGGCCAGCGGGTGGTCGGGATGGCAGACCGCGTGCACCCGCGACCTGAACAGCGGCGTGGCCTCGATGTGGCCCTGGTCGATCGTGTCGGTGAACGTCGAAATCGCCATATCGGCCTCGCCCTTCTCGACGGTCGAACGGATGTTCTGGATCAGGGTGTCCACCGGCATGACGCGGATGTCGGGGTGCAGCCGGTGGAACTGCGCGAACACGGGCGCCATCAAAGACCAGCCGACCAGGCGCGATGTGGCGATGCTCACCACGCCCGCGCGGTGGTTCCTCAGGTCGTTCGTGCAGCGCTCCGCGTCCTGCAAGGCAAGAAGCACCTTCTCTGCGTAGGGGATGTACTGAGCCCCGGCGGCGGAGAGGCTGACCTTGCGCGTCGTGCGGTCGAGAAGGCGCAAATCCACGATCGCCTCGAGCTCGCGCATCGAGTTGCTCAACGCAGCCTGGGTGACGTGCAACACCTTGGACGCCTCCACAAAGCTGCCGAGCCTGGCAATGGTGACAAATGCGCGCAGATGCCTGAAGTTGACTTGCATTGAGGATGAATATCAAAAGGTTTCAGTCGCTTGCCGGACGTTTATTTTCATCACTAAAACTATATCAATCAATGAAAAAATGTTGCTTGTTGTTAAGTAAATCGATTTTTAAACTTCGTGCCAATGAATGTGACGGCGTCGCGTTGCCCTCAGCGCCGACGCCGAAATGACCAACGACATTGGAGACAACGCGATGAAGAAATCCTTGCTGGGCGCACTGCCACTGGCGGCTGCGGCCATGGCCCTGTGCCCGACCACGGCGGGCGCCACCGACTACCCCAGCAAACCCATCCGCATCGTCGTGCCCTTCGCCACCGGCGGCGGCACCAGCAACGCGGCCCGCATCATTGGCGAGAAGCTCACCGAGCGCTGGGGCCAGCCGGTGGTGATCGACAACCGCCCCGGCGGCAACACGGTGATCGGCGCCGAGCACGTGGCGAAGTCGCCGGCCGACGGCTACACGCTGTTCTTCGCCAACAGCAGCTTTGCCATCAACCCCGGCCTCATGCCCAAGCTGCCCTACGACTCCGGGCGCGACTTCGCACCCGTGGCCACGCTGCTGGTCAACAACTTCGTGATGCTGGCCCACCCCAGCGTGCCCGCGCGCAACCTCTCGGAACTGATCGGTGTGATCAAGGCCAAACCGGAAGACCACCCCTACCCGACGGTGGGCGCCGCCGGCATCGGCCGCGTGGCCAGCGAAATGTTCAATGCGCGCATCGGCCAGCAGCTGGTCAACATTCCCTACAAGGGCACGAGCCAGCTGGCCACCGACCTGATGGGCGGCCAGGTCAGGTACGCGCTGGAGATCCCTGCGGTCTACATCCCGCAGATCAAGGCCGGCAAGGTGCGCGCCCTGGCGGTGACCGGCACGCACCGCATGGCCGCCTTGCCGGACGTGCCCACCTTCGCTGAAGCCGGCTTGCCCGACTTCAACGTGCAGAGCTGGTACGGCCTGCTGGCGCCGGCCGCCACGCCCAGGCCGGTGATCGAAAAACTCAGCGCCGCGATTCAGGACATCCTGAAGACGCCCGACGTGCGGCGCCGCTTCGAAGCCATCGAGGCCGAACCGCTGGTCGGCGGGCCGACCGAGTTCGCCGCCCTCATCAAGAAGGACACCGAGAGCTTCGCCAAGGTCATCAAGGCCGCCAAGATCGAAGCGCCGTGACGCGGGCCGACCCGCAGCGGCGGGTCGCTGGTTACACCGCCGCAGCGAGTTCGGGCACGGCGGTGAACAGATCGGCCTCCAGGCCGTAGTCGGCCA
>NZ_JBMDKH010000034.1:0-24337 GCF_057809615.1 Hydrogenophaga sp. FG152
ACAGCTTCCCAAATCCGAGACGGATGAACAACCTATTGAGACATCACACCTAGGTGTTCAGCCGGCCTGGCCAGTCGTGAATTCGACCAGCAGCCGGATCTGCGTCGTGACCATGTGCACGCCCTTGTGGATGCGCTGGCCGTTCTCCGCCGCTCGCTGCAGCAAGGGCGTGACGTCGGGCTGCATCACGACCTCGGCCACCACCGTGTCCTGGCGCAAGGTGGTCGGGTCGAACGGCAGGGGGTCTTCGGGGTGCAGGCCCAGCGAGGTGCCGTTGACGGCGATGTCGTAGCCCTCCATGCGCGCTGGATTGAGTTCGACCACCAGACCCGGGAAGTGGCGCGAGAGCTGCTGCCCCAGTTCGCGCGCCTTGTCCATCGAGCGGTTCCGGATGCCGATGCGTCCCACCTGCGACCCGGCCAGCTCGAACGCGATGGCGGTCGCCACGCCGCCGGCGCCCGCGAGCAGCACCGAGCGGCCGGCCAGCGGGATGCCCCGCTCGAGCAGGCCCTGCACAAAACCCTGGCCGTCGTGCATGCGGCCCGACAGCGTGCCATCGGCGTTCTTGCGCACCGCGTTGCACACGCCCATCACCGCGGCCAGACCCTCCAGCGTGTCGCAGTGCCGGCAGACCTCCTGCTTGTGCGGGATGGTGATGACGAAACCAGGGATGTTCTCGATGCGGCGGATGGCCTCGATGGCCGCGGGCAGGTCCGCGGGCGAGACCTTCCACGGCACCATCACGGCGTTGATGCCGTGCTCGCTGCAGTGCTGGTTGAAGAAGCCGGGCGTGCGCACGTGCTCGCTCGGGTAGGCCAGCAAGGGCACCACGGCGGTTCGGCCATTGACGGCGGGGGTCGGAGGAAGGTTCACGCTCATGGGCTCCGGTGTGGGTTCAGGCGATGCCGAATCCGCCGTCCACCGGCATCACGATGCCGGTGACGTAGGCGGCCTCGGCCGACAGCAGGAAGCTCACCACGCGGGCCACGTCCGCTGGCTGGCCCCAGCGACCGAGTGGAATGCGGCCCAGGATTGCCGTGCTGCGCTCCGGATTGTGGATGGCGCCGGAAGCGAGCCGCGTGTCGATCCAGCCCGGCGCGATCGCGTTGACCCGCACGCCGTCGGCGGCGAAGGCCACTGCGTGCGAGCGGGTGAGGGAGGTCACGCCGCCCTTGCTGGCCGAGTACGCCGGGTTGCGGGCCGAGCCGAACTGGCTCCACATGGAGGCCACGTTCACCACCGCGCCACGCGCCGCCTTGAGGCCGGGCAAGGCGGCGAGCGTCAGCCGGTTGACCGCGTTGAGGTTGATCGCCACCACCTTGTCGAAGCCGTCGGGCGTGAGTTCCTTCTGCTCGTGCAGGATGATGCCCGCCGCATTGACCAGCCCGTCGACGTGCGGGAGCCGCTCGAACAGGGCCGCGATCGCGGCGGTGTCGGTCACGTCCAGGCGGGTGAATTCGAGTTGGTCGGGCAGCGTGGGCTCGGTGTCCAGGCCGGCGCAAACCACGCGCCAGCCCTGGGCTTGCAGCTCCTGGGCGCAGGCCAGCCCGATCCCCGTGCCGCCGCCCGTCACCACCGCCACCTTTTGCCGTTGATTCATGAAAACGTCTCCTTGTTGATAGAAAACGCATGATATATCATGCATCCAAAATCGGACAACCTCTTTTTGGAGACAGCATGAAGCATCTGAAGGATCCCGGCCTCTTTGTTCAGCAGTGCCTGATCGATGGCCACTGGCAGCCCGCCCTGAATGGCCAGGTGCGCGAGGTGATGAACCCCGCCACCGGCGAGCGGGTGGGCACGGTGCCCAACATGGGCGAGGGGGAAACGCGCCTGGCTGTGCAGGCGGCGGCCCACGCCTTCCCGGCCTGGGCCGCGCGCAGCGCCAAGGAGCGCGCCACGCTGCTTCGCCGCTGGTACGAGCTGATGATGGAGGCGCAGGATGACCTGGCGCGCATCATGACGATCGAGCAAGGCAAGCCGCTGAGCGAGTCGCGCGGCGAGATCGCCTATGGCGCGAGCTTCATCGAATGGTTCGCCGAGCAGGGGCGGCGCAACAACGGCGACGTGATCCCCGCGCCGCAGCCCGACAAGCGCATCGTGGTGCTGCGCCAGCCCATCGGCGTGTGCGCGGCGATCACGCCCTGGAATTTCCCCAACGCGATGCTCACGCGCAAGCTCGCGCCGGCGCTGGCCGCGGGCTGCACCATGGTGGTCAAGCCGGCCACCCAGACCCCGTTCTCGGCCCTGGCCATCGCGGTGCTGGCCGAGCGCGCCGGCATTCCCCGGGGCGTGATCAACGTGGTGACGGGGGATGCCGGTGCGATCGCGAAAGAACTCACCGGCAACCCGGTGGTGCGCAAGCTGAGCTTCACCGGTTCTACCGAGATCGGGCGCGTGCTGATGCGGCAATGCGCGGAGCACATCAAGAAGGTCTCGCTGGAACTGGGCGGCAACGCCCCCTTCATCGTGTTCGACGATGCGAACCTGGACGCGGCGGTGCAGGGCGCGATGATCGCCAAGTTCCGCAACAACGGCCAGACCTGCGTGTGCGCCAACCGCCTCTATGTGCAGCGTCCGGTGTACGACGCGTTCGCCCAGAAGCTCGCGGCCAGCGTGCGGGCGATGAAGCTGGGCAACGGCCTCGACGCGGGCGTGGTGGTGGGCCCCTTGATCGACGGCAAGGCCCTGGCCAAGGTGGAAGAGCACATCGACGACGCCCTGGGCCTGGGGGCCAGGGTGATCGCCGGCGGGCGCCGGCTCGAGGGCAACTTCTTCGAGCCCACGGTCATGACCGGTGTGACGCAGCAGATGCGGGTCGCGCGCGAGGAGACCTTCGGTCCGCTGGCGGCCTTGATCCCCTTCGACAGCGAGGACGAGGTGATCCGCATGGCCAACGACACCGAGTACGGCCTGGCCTCCTACGTGTACACGCGCGACCTCTCGCGCAGCTGGCGCGTGTCGGAGCGGCTGGAGTGCGGCATGGTGGGTGTGAACACCGGCCTGATCTCCACCGCCGAGGCGCCGTTCGGTGGCGTCAAGCAGTCGGGCCTGGGCCGTGAGGGCTCGCAGTACGGCATGGACGACTACACCGAGCTGAAATATGTCTGCGTCGGGCTCGACTCAACGGAACCGTGAACCCCAGACGGGCGCAGGCAATGGGCCCATGCCTGGGCCTGCCTGAGCGCGTTCAGCCCAGCCGCGTGGCCTCCACCTGGCGGATGGCTCCTGCGATGCGCTCGGCGCTGAGAGCGGTCGGGAAGTTGCGCACATGCGGCGCGGTCATGGTCTGGTGCGCGATGGTGTCGATCTCGTCCTCGCTGGCCGCGCGCCCCAGGCCCAATTCGTTCAAGTCCTGCGGCAGGCCGGTGCGCTGGTAGAAGCCGCGCAGCTCCGCCATGAAGGCCGCGTCGCGCTCCTCCAGCGTGAGCTGCACCAGCAGGCCGTAGGCGACCTGCAGGCCGTGCAAGGTGCTCGCGGTGCCGGCGATGGCGGACAGTCCCCGCGTCATCGCATGCGACACCGAGAGTCCGCCGTTTTCGAAGCACAGCCCGCTGAGCAGCACCGTGGCCTCGACCAGCGATTCGAGGTGGGCATCGGTGCTGGCGCGCCGCACCGCCTCGATGGCCGGCTCGGCGTGCTCGCGCACGCTGCGGTAGCTCAGGTCGGCCAGCACCAGCGCCGCCTGCGTGCCCAGGCCGCCGTAGATGTTCAGGCCGCCAGCGGCCGCGCAGCGCTCGACCTCGAACTTCTTCGAGAGTGCGTCGCCGATGCCCGCGAGCAGTAGCTTGGCCGGCGCGGCCGCGATCAGCGCGGTGTCGACCACCACGGCCGCGGGGTTGTGCGCCAGGTGCTCCACCGACAGCAGGCGGTGGTGTTCGTCGTAGAGCACAAAGATCTTGCTGGTGGGCGCGTCGTTGGACGCCACCGTGGGCACGGTCACGACCTGCGCGCCCAAGCCCCGGGCCACGGCCTTGCCCACGTCGATGCCCTTGCCACCGCCGGCCGCGATCACCACGCCGGGCTTCGCCGCGGCGAGCTGGTTCGTGAGGCGCTGCACCTCGGCGGGCGTGATGTCGCCGGAGAACTCGCCGGTGCTCAGCGCCACGCCCGAGGCCTGGCACGAGGCCGCCACGCGAGCGCCTATCAGCTCGAGCACGAAACGGTCGGCAATCAGCACGGCCGACGGCGCGAGCAGAGCGACCTGAGCGCCCAGTTGATCGAGGGCGCCCGGGCCCTGCATGTAGCGCAGCGGGCCGCCAAAAACGCGCAACAGGGAAGGGGTGGAGGGGGAAGTGGACATCTTGTCTCCTGCATGGAAAAGGGTTCTTGAACACGGCAGACCGGGCATCGGCATTCGGGAAAACCCGCAGCATGATGCACGTTGCATCATATATCATGCGTCCGATCGAAGGCGAAAGCAAGGTGCTGCCAGACGGGCCGGCACCGTCGCCGTCGATGCCCGGCCGATGCGCTGGACCGCTGGCCGACCCATTCCTCAATCTGGAGACGAGACCATGAAGACCATCCCCACCCATCGGCGCCAGGCGCTGATCCGCCTGGGCGCCGCCTGCCTGTTCGGGCTGAGCGCGGCGGCGTTCGCACAGCCCAAGGAGATCAAGATCGGTTTCGTGCTGCCCCTCTCGGGCGGCACCGCGACCATCGGCAACCAGACCAAGGTCGGCGCCGAGATCGCCATCGAGCAGATCAACGCCGCGGGTGGCATCAAATCCCTGGGTGGCGCCAGGCTGGTCGCGATCTTTGCGGACAGCCAGTCCAAGCCCGATGTGGGCGTGGCCGAGACGGAACGCCTGATCACGCGCGAGCAGGTGTCGGTGATGGTGGGCGCCTACAACAGCGCGGTCACCTTCCCGGCCACCGAAGTGGCCGAGCGCTACAAGACGCCCTGGCTGGTCACGGGTTCGGTGAAGGACGAGATCACCGAGCGCGGCTTCCGCTACGTCTTCCGTCCGAACAACAAGGCGATCTACGACGCGCGCGAGCAGATGGACGCGATCGACCTGCTGGCCAAGGAAACCGGCAACAAGCCGCAGACCATCGGCCTGTTCTACGAAGGCACCGACTGGGGCCGATCGCACACCGCCAACATCAAGAAGATGGCGCTGGAGCGCGGCTACAAGATCTCGCTGGACGAGTCCTACCCGCCGAACCAGTCCGACTTCTCCGCGCAGCTGCTGAAGATCCGCGCGAGCAAGCCCGACGCATTGATCGTCGTGGCCTACACGCCCGACCACATCCTGTTCACGCGCCAGTTCGCGGAGAACCGCCTCAACGTGCCCTACGGGATCCACTCCGTCGGTGGCGGCGCGGAAGACCCTTCGTTCTACAAGTCGGTCAACCCCAAGGCCTACGACCTGATGTTCGTGCAGGACGATTTCCAGGTGGACATCATGCAGGCCATCAAGGACCCGAACGCGTTGGACGCCGACAAGAAGTTCCAGACCCGCATGGGCTACGGTCTGAACGCCTACGGCGCGCAGGGCGTGTCGAACGCCTACATCCTGCGTGACGTGCTGGAGCGCGCCGCCTCGACCGACCGGGAAAAGATCCGCGATGCCCTGGCCGCGACCGACATCAAGAGCGGGCCTGCGCTGATCACGGGCTACAGCCGCGTCGTCTTCGACGACAAGGGCCAGAACCCGCACGCCCACGGCGCCATCACCCAGAACATCGGTGGCGAGCGCCGCACGGTGTGGCCGGCGGCCAACCGGCTGGCCGGCACCAAGCCGGTCTGGCCGCTGCCCGACTGGTCCAAGCGCTGATCCGGTCCACGGCTTCAACCCGGGCGTCCCGCCGCCCCGCGCGGCGGGCGCCCTCATCACGGAAACCGGTATGGATCCCCTCATCTTTTTCTACGCGCTCATCAACGGGCTGCTGCAGGGCGCCATCTATGGCGGCATCGCCCTGGGCCTGAGCTTGATCTTCGGCGTGCTGCGCGTCATCAACTTCGCGCACGGCTCCTTCCTCATGGTGGCCATGTACGCGGCCTACACGCTGTGGTCCACCTTCGGCCTGCACCCCTACGTGGCGGCGCTGGTGACCATGCCCTTGCTGTTCGGCTTCGGCTACTTCACACAGAGCGTCATCATCTCGCCGCTGTTCAAGCGCGAGTCGTCCCTGGTGGTGGAACCGCTGGGCGCGCTGCTGCTGACCACGGGCGTCTACCTGGTCATGGACAACCTGGTGCTGATGACCTACGGCCCGGACGTGCGCTCGGTGAGCGTGGACTTCGCCGGTGGCACCTTCGAGGTCGCGGGCCTGCCGATCAGCATCCCGCGTTTCGTCGGCTTCGTCGCTGCCATCGCGGTGGCAGGGGGTCTCTGGTGGGGGCTCAAGCACACCGACGTGGGCCGCTCCATCCGCGCCACGGCGCAGAACCGCGACGCGGCCGCCATGAGCGGCGTGAACGTCTACCGCGTCTACAACCAGACCTTCGGCCTGGGCGCCGCCATCCTGGGCCTGTTCGGCGCCTTGCTGGTGCCCTTCCTGTCGATCACGCCCACCGTGGGGCTGATGTTCGGCGTCAAGTCGTTCCTGGTGGTGGTGCTCGGTGGCATCGGCTCGATCCCGGGCTCCATCGTGGGTGGGCTGCTGCTCGGTGTGTTCGAGTCGCTGATCTCCCAGTTCGTCACCGCCACCTCGGCTGCGATGTTCTCCTTCCTCATCTTCATCGTGGTGCTGCTGGTCCGTCCCAACGGCCTGCTGGGCCGCAAGGCGTGAGGGCGTGGCCATGTCAAGAATGAACGCCTTTTCCAACTCCCCCTCCACGCTGATCCTGGGCCTGCCCATGATCGCGATCGCGGCCGTGCTGCCGCTGTTCGTGAGCGACTCGTACACGCTGCACTCCCTGACCATGATCCTGTACTTCGCGTACATGGCCACGGCCTGGAACTTCGTGTGCGGCTACGTCGGTCAGCTCTCTCTCGGGCACGCCGTGTTCGCGGGCCTGGCCGGGTATGTGACGGTGCTGCTGTTCACGCTGCTCGGCCTCTCGCCCTGGCTGGGCATGCTGGCTGGCGGTGCGTTCGCGGCCCTGCTGTCGCTGGCCATCGGCTACCCCACGTTCAAGCTCAAGGGTCCGTACTTCACGCTCACCACGATCGCCTTCGCCGAGATCGTGCGCATCTGGTTCGAGAACACCGACGATTTCCTGGGCATCCCGCTCAAGGGCGCGCAGGGCCTCGTGGTGCCGCCCAGCGAACTCGGCGGCCTGGTCTACCAGTTCGAAGGCAAGCTGCCGTATTACTACATCGCCCTGGTGATGCTGGTGCTGGTGCTGCTCGCCACCATCGTGCTCGAGCGCTCGCGCCTGGGCTACTACCTCAAGGCGATCCGGGGTGACCACAACGGCGCCGAGGCCCTGGGCGTCAACCCCACGCGGTGCTCGCTGATCGCGCTCGCGGCCAGCGCCTTCATGACCGGCCTGGGCGGCGCCTTCTACGCGCAGTTCTTCCGCTATATCAACCCGGAACGCAACATGGGCATCGAGTTCTCGATCGACGTCGCGCTGATGGCCATCGTGGGCGGTCAGGGCACGGTGCTCGGCCCCATGCTGGGTGCCCTGGTGCTCCACCCGATCGCGGAGTTTTCGCGCAGCCACCTCGGCGGCACCTTCCTCGGCCTGCACCTGGTCATCTACGGCGTGATCCTGATCGTCGCGGTGCTGTACTTCCCCAAGGGCATCATCGCGCCGATCGATCGCTGGCTGAAACAACGCCTCCAGCAAGGAGGGACGGAAAAATGAGCGATTCGACAACGGCGCTGCTGCAAGTGCAGGGCCTGAGCAAACGTTTCGGCGGCCTGAAGGCCGTGAACGAGGTGTCGTTCGACCTGCGACGTGGCGAGATCCTCGGGCTGCTCGGTCCCAACGGCGCGGGCAAGACCACGGCCTTCAACCTGATCGCCGGTTTCCACCGCGCCGACCAGGGTCGCATCCTGTTCGAAGGCCGCGATGTGCTGGGCATGGCGCCCAGCGACATCTGCCGCGCGGGCATCGCGCGCACCTTCCAGCTCTCGCGACCCTTCGGCGGGCTCTCGGCGGTGGAGAACGTGATGGTCGGCGCCTTCGCGCGCCTGGAGTCCACCGCCAAGGCGCGCGAGCTGGCGATGGAGCTGCTGGACTTCCTCAATCTCGGCGACCGTTGCAACGCCGACGCGAACGACCTCACCGCGTTCGACAAACGCAAGATCGAACTCGGCCGCGCGCTGGCCACGCAGCCACGCCTGTTGCTGATGGACGAGGTGGTGGCCGGTGCCACGCCCAGCGAGGCGGCCGAGATGGTGGCCCTGGTGCGCAAAGTGCGCGACCGAGGCATCACGGTGCTGATCGTGGAGCATGTGATGAAGGTGATCATGGGTCTGTCGGACCGCGTGATCGTGATGGACCAGGGCTGCCTGATCGCCAATGGCGAGCCGCAGAAGGTGGTGAAGGATCCGCGCGTTCTGACGGCGTATTTTGGAGAAGGCTATGTCGGCACCGATGTTTAGCGTGAAAGACCTCTGGGCCGGCTACGGCGAGCAGCAGGTGCTCCGGGGCATCCACCTCGACCTGCACCCCGGCACCATCACCGCCCTGATCGGCGCCAACGGCGCGGGCAAGACGACCTTCCTGCGCACGGTCTCGGGCCTGGTGAAAACCAGCAGGGGCTCTGCGGTGCTGGAGGGCTGCTCGCTCACCGGCCTGCCACCGCACCGCATCGTGGACCAGGGCTTCGTGCAGTCACCCGAAGGCAAGCAGCTTTTTCCCGAGATGACGGTGATGGAGAACCTGATGGTGGGGGCGTCCACGCCCAGGGCGCGCGCGCGCCGCTCCAAGACGATGGACGAGATCTTCGCGCTGTTCCCCATCCTCGATGAACGCCGCCATCAGCTGGCCGGCACCCTGTCGGGCGGGCAGCAGCAGATGGTCGCCGTGGGCCGCGCGCTGATGGCGCTGCCGCGCGTGCTCGCGCTCGACGAACCATCGCTCGGGCTCGCGCCCATCATGGTGGACCGCCTGTTCGAAGGCATCCGCAAGATCCGCAACAGCGAACTCGCGGTGCTGGTCATCGAGCAGAACGTGCAGATGGTGCTCAACATGGCCGACCACGGCTTCGTGATCGAGAACGGCACCATCGCCATGCGCGGCACCGGCCGCGAGCTGCTGCACAACCCGCAGCTGAGGGCCAGCTACCTCGGCATCTGAACACCGGGCCCGGCCGAACCCGGCAGGGCCCGATCCCCTTCCCGCACCACGCCTGCTTAAAAGATATATGGTGCATCAATGCGCAACGAAAGGAACCCACTCATGCCGCAGCCCAGTCCCGTCCGCCGAGCGGACGCTCCCGATTTCATCCCCACCGCCGAAGAGATCGCCCGCCTGCGGGAGAAGGCCCGTTTCGTGCGGCTGGAGACGATCCGGCTGATCGAGATCGCCAAGGTCGGCCACTACACCTCGGTTTTCTCCGCCGCCGAGATCTTCGCCTCGCTGTACTACGACGTGATGTCGCTGCGCCATGGCGAGCCCGCCTGGCCCGACCGCGACCGCTTCCTGATGGGCAAGGGCCACGCCGCCGTGGGGCAGTTCCCCATCCTCGCGGAATGGGGCTTCATCCGCCCGCAAGAGCTGGACGGCTACACCCGCCTGGGCAGCGCGCTGGGTGACCACCCCGACATGACCAAGGTGCCCGGCATCGACTTCAGCTCGGGCTCGATCGGCCACGCGCTCTCCGGCGGCTGCGGCATGGCGCTGGGTGGGCGCATGTCCCAGCGCGACTTCCACGTCTTCGTGATGCTGGGCGATGGCGAGATGCAGGAAGGGCAGGTGTGGGAGGCCGCGCTGTTCGCGGCCCACAACAAGCTCTCGCGGCTGGTCGCCATCGTGGACCGCAACGGCTACCAGCTCGACGGCAAGGTGGACGACGTGATGGGCGTCGAGTCCCTGGCCGAGAAGTGGCGCGCGTTCGGCTGGGAGGTGCACGAGGTGGACGGCCACAGCGTGCGCGACCTCACCGCGCTGCTGCGGCGCCTCAAGGCCGACACCGGCCGCGACAAGCCCGCGTGCGTGATCGCCAGGACCATCAAGGGCAAGGGCGTTTCCTACATGGAAACCGAACCCGGCTGGCACCTGGGCTACCTGGCACCGGCGGACGCGCAGCGCGCCATCGAAGAAATCATGAGCAAGGAGATCTGAACCATGAACCCCCAACCCCTTTCCCCTGACTCCTGGCAGTACCGCGCCCTGAACCAGATCACCCCGGGCCTGAACCATTTTTCGGACGCGCTCATCGAACTGGCCGAGCAGGGCCACCCCGTGATGGCCGGCTCGGCCGACCTGCAGTACTCCAACGGCCTGAACAAGTTCGCCAAGGCCTACCCCGATCGGTATGTGCAGTTCGGCATCTCCGAACAGAACATGGTGACGGCCGCCGCCGGCCTGGCGACCACGGGCCAGATCCCCTTCGTCGCCACCTTCGCGTCCTTCCTGGGTCTGCTGTGCTGCGAGCAGATCCGAATGGACGTGGCCTACAGCAAGCTGCCGGTGCGGCTGGTCGGCCACCACACCGGCATCTCGCTCGGCTTCTACGGCACCTCCCACCACGCGACAGAGGACATCGGCACCATGCGCTCCATCGCGGGGCTCACGGTGATCTCGCCCGCCGACGGCCCGCAGCTGGCCAGCGCGATCAAGGCCTCGATCGGCTGGCCCGAGCCGATCTATTTCCGCATCGGTCGCGGCCGTGAGCCCGACGTGTACGAGAAGAACACGCCGTTCGAGATCGGCAAGGCCATCGAGCACAGCCGGGGCACCGACCTCACCCTCATCGCCTGCGGCATGGCCGTGAAGGGCGCGCTCGAGGCCGCGGCCGCGCTGGGCCGCGCGGGCTTCTCGGTGGGCGTGATCGACATGGCCACCATCAAGCCGCTGGACCGCGACGCGGTGCTGCAGGCGGCAGCGCGTTCACGCCTGCTCATGACGGTGGAAGAGCACAACGTGCTCGGTGGCCTGGGCGCCGCCGTGGCCGAGGTGCTGGCCGACGAAGGCGCGGGCGTGCGCCTGGTGCGCCACGGCATCCACGACGAGTACAGCCTGATCGCTCCGCCCACCCACCTGTACGCGCACTACCGGCTCGACGGCCCCGGCATCGAGGCCGTGGCGCGCGAAGCCATGCAGGGCAAGCGAGCGGCGGCCCGGCCCGCGCCGGCGCTGGCCTTGGTGGCGGGAGGCGCGCGATGAGCGCCGTGCCCACAACAATGCGCTTCATCGACCACGGCCAGGGCGGTGGCCCCGAGGTGCTCGTGCCACGCACCGGTCCCACGCCGGTGCCGGCGGATGGTGAGGTGCTGGTGCGCGTGGCCTTTGCGGGCGTCAACCGCCCCGAAGCCCTGCAGCGGCGCGGGCTCTACGCGCCGCCGCCGGGCGCCTCCCCCATCCTGGGCCTGGAGGTGTCGGGCGAGGTCGTGGCACTGGGTGCGGGGGTGACGCGCTGGTCGGTGGGCGACCCGGTGTGCGCGCTGACCAATGGCGGCGCGTACGCCGACTACGTGGTGGTGCCCGAGGGCCAGGCGCTGCCCGTGCCCGAGCGCATCTCGATGCGGCAGGCCGCCGCCTTGCCGGAGAATTTCTTCACCGTCTGGGCCAACGTCTTTCAGCGCGGCGGTCTGCGCGCCGGGGAAAGCCTGCTGGTGCATGGCGGTTCCTCGGGCATCGGCCTGACGGCGATCCAGCTGGCCAAGGCCTTTGGCGCGCGCGTGCTGTGCACGGTCGGCAGTGCCGAGAAGGCGGCGGCCTGCAAGGCCGCAGGGGCCGACATCACCATCAACTACCGCGAGCAGGACTTCGTGGACGTGGCCCTGAAGGCGACCGAGGGCGCCGGTGTGAACATGGTGCTCGACATGGTCGGTGGCTCCTACGTCGAGCGCAACCTGCGGGCCCTGGCCGTCGAAGGGCGGCTGGTGCAGATCTCGTTCCTGGAATCGTCCCGGCCCGAGCTCGACTGGACGCCGCTGATGGCCAAGCGCATCACCTTCACCGGCTCCACCTTGCGCCCACGCAGCCTGGCGGACAAGACCCGGATCGGCCAGGAGCTGGTGGAGCAGGTGTGGCCCTTGTTGAGCGCGAAGCGCGTGGCGCCCGTGATTCACCAGGTGTTCCCAATGGATCAGGCCGCCCAGGCGCATGCGCTGATGGAGTCCTCCGAGCACATCGGGAAGATCCTGCTGGAGGTTTAGGCCCGCCAGCGGTTCATCGAGGGCCGACCAGCTCCGACTCCACGCGCATGTCCAGCACATAGGCATAGCGCGAGGCGTCGGCCGGCGGGTTCTGGACCGTGTAGCGCTTGACGCGCAGCACGTTGCGCGTGCCCGCCTGGTGCGTGAAGCCCTCGATGTTTCCGTAGAAGTGGCCCCATTCGCCGGCGCTGGTCTTGAGGCCGGCACTGTTGTACTTCACCTCGCGCACCTGCATGCACTGGGCATTGCGCACCACGCCATGGCTGCAAGGCTGGAGCTGGGGGCCCACTTCCAGGAACAGGGTTTCGCCCGCGCCGCCGTAACGCGTGGCGTCGGTGGGCTTGCCCACCAGATGCCAGCGGCTGCCGTCGTTGAACTGCAGCAGCACGCGCGGCGGGTTGGCATCCTGCGCCAGGTGCACACGGGTGGCGCGGCTGATCTGCGCTGCAACGGCCTGTTCCAGCTGCATCAGTTCGCGGTCGGGGCAGGCCATCATCGTGCTCACCGGGCGCGAGATCGTGATGTCGATGCCGTTGAGCTGGTAGCCCGCGCCGATGCCGTTGCAAAGCCTGTCCACCACCACGCGCTGGTCGCCCGGCTTTTCGCCTTGCACAAAGCTCAGGCGCACGACGCGCTGGGGCGCAAGCGCGGTGAATGCGGGCAGTGCACGGCCGCCCGGGTCGTCCGCCTTCTCCAGCTCCCAGTGGAAGGCCTGCAGCGTTTTGTTGAGAGAGGAATCGTTCATGGCGTTGGCCGACGGGTGGGTGGAGGTGGCGCAGGCCGTCAGGCCCAGCAGGGAGGCTGCGGTGAGGGCGATGAATGTCCAGCGTTTCATGTGAAGGCTTCCTTTCTGTGGTCCACCAGGACAGCATGGCGGATGTGCTTGTTTCACGCAAGCTCTCCTGCATAGGGAGGATGGACAGAAGGCCGCGGCGCCGGGCGCACCAACCAGGGCGTGAGAGTCTCAGCGCGACGTGCTGGTGTAGATGCGGTTGCGCCCTTCCAGGCAGTACGTCTGCGCGTGAAAGATCGGCCGGTTCTGTGCGTAGTGCACCCGATCGAGCAGCACGTAGAGCTGCGGCTTGTGGTTGCCGCGCGCCCAGCCGATGGTGCTGGAGTGGACGGCGTGGTACTCCACTTCGGTGCGATCGGTGCGCACGCCCAGGCGCGCGAAGATGTCCACGAACGACATCGAGAACAGCGCCTCGTCGAGCACCTCGGGGAACAGGCTGTCGACATAGCGGTCGTAGCCGTAGCTCAGCAGCTCGTCGTCGCTGTAGATCGCGCGCTCGGTGTAGAGCACGCGCGCGCCGGCGGGCAGGCCCAGCTTGTGCGTTTCCTCGGGTGTGCCGGCGCGGCGCTCCAGCTTGTGCAGCTCGATGCGCGGCGTGCGCCCCTGGCCTTTGATGGTGTCGGTGAGCGATTCGAAATGGCCCATGCCCATCGACGCCGGCGGCGGCGGGGGCGGGCTCACGATGGTGCCCACGCCGCGCTGGATGCGCAGCAGGCCTTCCGTGACCAGGCGGCTGATGGCTTCGCGGATGGTGTTGCGCGACACCGCATAGGCACCGGCCAGTGCGGTCTCGGCCGGGATGGCCTGGCCGGTCGACCATTCGCCGGCCGACAGGCGCCGGCGCAGGTCCTGCGCCAGCCGGTCGGGCAGGGTCAGGACGTCAGCTCGGCCCATGACTTGCGCTCGCCGGCAAAATTCTTGTAGACCTGTTCACCGGCCACGATGGGCTCGAAGCGCGGTGCCTCGCCGTCGGGTGCGAAATCGCGCGGGTCGATCACCTGGTGGTAGTTCGGGTGGATGAACAGCGGGATCGAATAGCGTTCGCGGCCCGAGCGGTTGATCACGCGGTGCAGCGCCGATTTCAACCGGCCGTTGCTCCAGCGCGTGAGCAGCTTGGCGACGTTGAGCACGATGGCTTGTTCGTCGGGCACGACCGGCAGCCAGTCCTGGTCCGGGCCGAGCACCTCCAGCCCGCCGTTCATGTCCTGGATCAGCAAGGTGATGAGGCCCTGGTCTTCGTGCGCGCGCACGCCTTCGTCCGCGATGTGCTGCACCACTTCCTGCGGCGGGTAGTGGACCACGCGCATGTTGGAGTAGGTGTTGCGCGACACGTTGGCGAAGAAGTCGGCCGGTGCACCGAGGTGCAGCGCGAACGCCTGCAGCACCGCTTCGCCGACCTGGAACATCGCGTGGTAGCAGGTCTCCAGGCGCTCGCGGAAGCCCGGCACATCGGGCCAGGGCGTGGCCGCGTAGAACGGCAGCGGCAAGAGGGCCGGGTCGATCGGCGGGATCGGGTGGCCCATGCTGAAGGCCTCCTGCCCGCTGGGCTTCTGGCCCGGCTTGGCGTTGTCGAACATCGGCTGGAAGCCGCGGTTGGTCTTGCGCTCCTGGTAGGGTGCTTTGGCGTCGTCGCTCTGTCCGAAGAACGCTTCGGCGGCGCGGAAGGTGTCGGCAATCACCGCGGGCGGGACGCCGTGGCCCACCAGCTTCATGAAGCCGTAGGTCTCGGCGGCGCGGCCCATCTCGCGCGCGATGGATTCGCGCGCGGCCAGGTCGCCGCCGAACAGCGGCGAGATGTCGATGGTGGGGATCGCGTGTGTGGCGGTGGTGGTGCTCATGCGGTGTCTCTCAGTTGGCCTTGATGCCCGGGTTGAAGGCGTTGGTCATCATCTCGGTGACGGGGGCCACCGACTTGATCTGGTCGTATTCCTTGTAGAAGGCCATGGTGTCCTCCCACACCTTGGGGTCCATCCACAGCAGGCCGCGGGCCCGGGTGTCGGCGCTCTGGTTCAGCGGGTTCTGCACCTTCATGCGCCAGGCGAGCTTGTCGGCGCGCTCGATCTGCTGCGGGTAGGCATCGACCAGCTTCACCGCTTCTGCGGGGTGGTCGATGGTGAACTTCAGGCCCCTGGCCACCGCGCGCACCACCTTGCGCACGGTCTCGGGCTTTTCCTTGATCATCTTGCCGCTGGTGAAGAGCGTGTCGCCGTACGAGGCCACGCCGTACTTCGAGAACCGCAGCACCTTCCAGGTCTTGCCCTTCAGGTGCGCGGGCGCGTCGGTCTTGGCGGCCTCCAGTTCGACCTGATAGGTCTGGTTGTGCAGGTGGCCGGTGAAGTAGTCCACCTTGCCGACCAGAAGGGGTTCGGCGTTGGCCAGCACGGTCTCGACCTTGATCTTCGACAGATCGAGGTGGTTGCGTTTGGCCAGGGCTTTCAGAAACATCTCGCCATCGGCCTGGATGCCCACGCGCTTGCCTTCGAGGTCCTTGGGCGTCGGTTCCGGATCGCCCGGGTTGCCGACGCCGATATAGACGTAGGGCAGCTCCTGGATCAACGCGCCGATGGCGACCACGTCCACCGGCGAAGGCGCCAGGCGCGCCGACATGATGAACGACTGGGCCATGACGCCGAACTGGGCCTGGCCCACGCCCACCGTGGGGATGGGGTTCTTGCCCGGGCCGCCGTCGATGAAGCTGACCTTGATGCCTTCTTCCGCGAAGTAGCCCTTGGCGTCGGCCACCATGAGCGCGGCGTACTGGCCGTTGCGCAGCCACGAGAGCGCGATCCGGACGTCTTCCGTCGGGGCCTGCGCGGCGGCGCCGCTCCAGGCGGTCAGGCCGATGGCCAGGGCCGCGGCGAGTTGGATGAAGGGTGCGCGCATGGTGAGGCTCCTTGAGGGCGAAAACGAAGTGAGGAAGGGGGATGGCCTGGGATGAAGCGCGTCACTTGCCGCCGTTGCGGCTGCGCTCGCTCCAGTTGATGCGAGCGCCGATCACCTGGACCAGCATGTAGATCGCGTAGGACAGCACGGCGGCGAGCAGCGCCACGGCATAGACCTGGTCACCCCGGTACTGGGCCATCGCGCGGTTGATCACGTAGCCCAGGCCTTCGGAGGAAATCATCCACTCGGCGGCCACCGCGACGATGATGCTGGCGCTGCCGGTGATCTCCTGCGCGGCGAGGATGTAGGGGACCGAGTACGGCAGCCGCACCTGGAGGAACACCTTCCAGGGGCTCACGTCGAGGATGCGCATGCGGTCCAGCACCACGGTGTCGACCGCCGCCAGGCCGCGCATGGTGTTGACCAGCACAGGGAAGAAGCCGGCGATGGTGACGATCGCCACCTTGGTCCACAGGCCGTCGCCCACCGCCAGCACCAGCACCGAGGCCAGCGCCACATAGGGCACGTTGCGGATGGTGATGGCCGCCGGCATCAGCAGGCGGTTGAACATCGGCAGCGAGGTGAACAGCACCGCCAGGCCGATGCCGACCACGTTGGCGAGCAGGAAGCCGATGGCGGCTGCGCGCAGCGTGACCATCAGGTGCTGCGTCACGAACGAAGTCTCCTGCGTCAGCACGGCCAGCACCTGCGTGGGGCGCGGGATCACGAACTCCGGCAGGCCCGAGAACGCAATGGCCAGGTACCACAGGCCGAGGATGGAGACGATCGGAAAGGCGATGCGCGAAGCGATCTTCAGCACCCGCAGCAACAGGTTGCGCGTGGCAGCGGTTGGCGGGGCCGGCGCGACGGCGGGCGGGGTCACGGTGGTGGTGTTCATGCGGCGGCCCTCCATTGGCCGAACAGCAGGCCGCGGATGCGGTCGGTGAGGGCCACGAATTGCGGATCGGTGCGGAAGGCCGCCGTGCGCGGGCGCGGCGAGGGCACGGCGATGTCGGCCAGGATGCGGCCCGGCGCCGGCGAGAACACGATCACGCGATCGGCCAGCAGCACGGCCTCGTCGACATGGTGGGTGACGAACAGCACGGTCTTGGGGCGCGTGGCCAATTCGGTGCCCAGCCACAGGCCCAGCTCTTCGCGCTTCATTTCGTCCAGCGCGGAGAAGGGCTCGTCCATCAGGAGCACCTCGGGGTCGTGCGCGATGGCCGACGCGAAATTCACGCGCTGCAGCATGCCGCCCGAGAGGTGGTGCGGCATCTTCTCCTCGTGTCCCGCCAGGCCGAAGTCGCGCAGCAGGCCGCGCGCGGGCAGGCCGGCGCGACCGGTCACCTTCTGGGTGAACTCGACGTCCTCGACGGCGCGCTTCCACGGCAGCACCGCGGGCCGCTGCGACACCAGGCCCAGTTGGCGCTGGCGCCGCACGGTGGCGGGCGGCAGGCCGCCGATCCGCACCGAACCGCTGCTGGGCTGGTCCAGGTCCGCCACCAGGCGCAACAGCGTGGTCTTGCCGCAGCCCGATGGCCCGACCAGGGCGATGAACTCGCCAGCCGCGATGTCGAGGTCGACCGATTCGAGCGCCACGGTGGGGCCGAAGCGGCGTGAAACGTTTCTGAGTTGAATGTCGGCGGACATGATGTCTGGACGTCCCCAAAAGTGGGCGGGTTGTTGGACGTCCAATGTCCAGAGCGAGATTCATGCCACCGCCTCGGACCGACGGCGGAAGTCTGTTTGAATTCACAGGGCTCGCTGCCGTACGACGGCGGGTCATGGCCGTGGCGACTCCTGCCTCAGGGAATCCCCGAGGGTCGATTCCATTGACAACAGGTTCCGCCATCTTCACAATAAACCTAACGAACGATCGCTTTTCATGACAACGACCAAATCCACTCGCTCACCCCGAGCCGACAACCGGTTGCCTGAACTTCTGGATGCCGCCGCGCGCCTCTTCGCGCGGCGTGGATACGCCGCGACTTCCATGCGCGACATCGCCGTCGAGGTCGACATGAAGCCGGGGTCGCTCTACTACCACTTCCCCTCCAAGGAGGAGCTTCTGCTGGCGGTCTACCAGGCCGGCGTGCTGGAACTGGAGAAGACGACGGCCGATGCCTTGCAGAAGGAAACCGACCCATGGGTGCGGCTGGAGGTGCTGTGCCGGGCGCATCTGGAGGTCGTCCTGCGCGACAGCGACTACGCCCAGGTGCTGATCCGCGTGTTGCCGGACGACATTCCCCAGGCCGCAGATCGTTTGCGGGAACTCCGCGAAAGCTACGAACAGGTCTTCCGCACCACCGTGGCGCAGTTGCCGCTCTCTGCGGGCACGGACCGGCGTGCCCTTCGTCTGATGCTGATTGGCGCGCTCAACTGGGCGGTGCTCTGGTTCAACCCCGACGGACGCGATTCCCCACGCGTTCTCGCGCGAAAGTTTGTGGGGCTAGTGAAGGAAATACAAGATGGCCGAACGTCCCCCTAGGGTGATCGTCACGAAGATTGGTTTTGATGGACATGACCGAGGCAGCCGCGTGATCGCGGCCTGCCTGCGCGATGCGGGCATGGAGGTGATCTACACGCCGCCGTGGCAGGAGATTCCCACCGTCGTCAAGCTCACGATGGAAGAGGATGCCGACGTCATCGGAATCTCCTCGCTCGCCACCGACCACCTCATCGTGCCCAAGCTGATGGCCGCGCTGAAAGAAGCCGGGCTGTCGGATGTGCAGGTCATCGTCGGCGGCATCGTGCCGGCCAAGGACGAATCGATGCTGCTGGAATGCGGCGTGGCCCAGGTGTTTCACCCCGGCACCTCGCTGGACGATGTGGTGGTGTCGGTGCGCGCGCTGTCCGAGAAGCGCCGCGCCTTGCTGGGAGCCTCGACATGAACGGCCAGGTGCAATGGGAAACCGAATTCGCTCAGGGTGTGGCGGGCGACGCCACCACCTACAACCGCTCCGGCATCGGCATCAAGCCGCTGTACACGCCGCAGGACCACACCGGCGCAGCATCGTATGACGATGCGCTGGGCTATCCCGGCCAGTACCCGTACACGCGGGGCATCTACGCCACCATGTACCGGGGTCGCAGCTGGTCCCAGCGCCAGCTCATCGGCCTGGGCGTGCCTGAGGACTACAACCTGCGGGTCAAGGAGATCCTCGACCTCGGCGCCTCTGCGCTCTCGCTGATCCCTTGCAACTCGGTGTTCCGGGGCTACGACGCCGACGACGTGCCTTCGGAATTGCTGGGCACCTGCGGCACGGTCATCAACCACGTGGAAGACATGCGGGTGGCCCTGGACGGCGTGCCCATCGGCAACCTTTCCACCGCCATGAACGACCCCTCGCCCTTCACGCTGCTGGCCTTCGAGCTGGCGGTGGCCAAGCGCCGTGGCGTGCCGTGGACCAAGATCACCGGCACCTCGAATCAGAGCGACTGCATCTCGCACTTTGTTGCGAACCACATGTTCTTCCGCCTGGCGCTGCAGGGCGCGCGCCGGGTCATCGTGGACCACATCGCGTTCGCCAACAAACACGTGCCCGGCTGGAACCCGCTGTCCATCGTGGGCCAGCACATGCAACAGGCCGGCGCCACCCCGGCCGAGGCCATGGCGTTCACGCTTTGCTCCGGCATTCAGTACGCCGAAGACTGCATTGCCAGCGGCATGGATCCCGACCAGTTCCTGCCGCGCTTCACCTTCTTCTTCGACGTCTCGGTCAGCTTCTTCGAAGAGGTCGCCAAGTTCCGCGCCGGCCGCCGCATCTGGGCCCGGCTGTGCCGCGAGCGCTTCGGCGCCAAGGACCCGCGTTCCTGGCGGTTCAAGTTCCACGGTCAAACCTCGGGCGTGGACCTGACGCGGCAGCAGCCGCTCAACAACGTTGCGCGGGTCACGGCGCAGGCCATGGCCGGCATCTTCGGCGGCTTGCAATCGCTCCACACGGACGGCTACGACGAGGTGTTTTCCACGCCCACCGCCGAGGCCGCCCGCATCGCGGTGGCCACGCAGAACATCCTGCGGGAAGAGGCGCACCTGACGGACGTCATCGACCCGCTGGGCGGCTCCTACTACGTGGAGTCGCTCACCAACGACATGGAGACGAAGATCAACGCGATCATCTCGATGATCGACGAGGCCGGCGGCATGTACCAGGCAGTGGAAAAAGGCATCGTGCAGCGCATGATCGGCGATTCCGCGCTCGCCTTCCAGAAGAAGGTCGACGCGGGCGAACAGACCATCGTGGGCGTCAACGCCTACCAGGTCGAGGAAGACCCCGCGACCTACCCGTCGCTGGAGTACCCCGACGCCGCGCGCATGCAGTCGTACCTGCGCCGCCTGGCCGACTTCAAGAAGTCGCGCTCCAGCGCGGACGTCGACAAGGCGATCGGCGCGCTGGCGCGCTCGGCCAACACGGCCAAGTCCAACGTGTTCGAGCATGTGGTGGCCGCGGCGGAGGTCGGTGCCACCCACGGCGAGATCTGTGGCACCTTGCGCAAGGAGCTGGGCTTCGGACATCCGTTGACGGTGGTGTGATCGCCGTGAGCAACATGTCCATCCAAAAGGTGCTGGCGGGCGACCGGCGCTCGATCGCCCGGGCCATCAGCGCGCTCGAGAACGGCGGCGAAGCCGCCTACGAGGTGCGCCGCGCGATTGCAGGGTCGCAAGGCCGTGCCCACGTTATCGGCGTCACAGGGCCACCCGGCGGTGGCAAGTCCACGCTGGTGTCGTCGCTGATCAAGGGCCTGCGGCAAAAGGGCAGGACGGTCGCCGTCGTGGCCATTGATCCCTCCAGCCCGTTCACGGGCGGGGCGGTGCTGGGTGACCGCATCCGCATGGGCGAGCGCCAGAGCGACGAAGGTGTCTTCATCCGGTCGCTGGCTTCGCGCGGCCATCTCGGTGGCCTGTCGGTGGCGGCCGGAGACGTCATCGACCTGTTCGACGCGTCCGGATTCGACGTCGTGATCGTCGAGACCGTGGGTGCAGGCCAGTCCGAGGTGGAAATCACGCGCTTCGCCGACACGCGTCTCGTGGTGTGCCCTCCCGGCCTCGGCGACGATGTGCAGGCAATCAAGGCGGGCGTGCTGGAAATCGCAGACCTCTTTGTCGTGACCAAGGCCGACCTCCCCGACGCGCGCAAGACCGAGTCCGAGCTGCTGGCCATGCTGACACTCAGGCGCTCGCAGGCCGAGGCTCCGCCGGTCAAGTGCGTGTCGGCACCCAGCGAACAGGGCGTCGGCGACGTGGTGGACTGGCTCGATGCGCGCAGCGAGCGCGGCCGGCGGCACGCGGCTGGCGGTGCCAAGGCGGCCTACAACCTGGTGTCCACCTGCATCGCAGGCGACAACATGGCGAGGCTGCTCGGCATCGAGCTCGTGTCGGCGTCGATGGGCAGCACCACGCTGCGCATGAAGGTCATGCGCAAGCACATGAACTTCAACGACCGGTGCCACGGCGGTGCGCTCTTCGCGCTGGGCGACATGGCCTTGGGCCTGGCCTGCAACTCGTACGGAAAGATCGCCACCCTGGTGGATGGGCAGCTGAGCATCTCCACGGCGGTCGAGGAAGGCGAGTGGCTGGTGGCGCATGCCTACGAAGTCTCGCGTTCGCGCAAGATCGGCAGTTACCAGGTGAAGATCACGCGCGCACGCGACGACGAGCACATCGCGTTGCTGCACGGCACGGTCTACGTGCTGGACCGTTCCGTCGAAGCGGCGTTGGACAAGGGCGCGTGATGGGCTTGCTTTCCGAAGCGCCTCTGCAGGGCCGGGGGCGGAAGCATCTTCGTTCTCTCAAACGCCTGGCGCGGGTCGGGAGCGGCGCACAGGCCGAACCCTTGCTCAGACTCCAGAGCCAGGTGATCGCGCTGGCGCTGCTGGACCGCAGCATCAAGTTCAAACACCGTCGGCTGGCGTTGCTGCGGCTGAAAGAGGCCGTCGAGCTGGGGGCCTCGGTGAACACCGAGCAGTGGACGTATTGCAAGGGCGTCATGAGCCAGGTGCAGGACGTCGTTCTGCGGGCCGATGTCGAGCGCGCCGCGACCTGTTTTCAAGCTTCTCGCGTTGCCAAGGTAGGACCCCTGTGAACACGACTTTCCCCCGATGGCTGCTGGCACAAGCGGCCGAACATGGTGATCGGCCGGCGATGCGCGAGAAGGAATACGGCATCTGGCAGACCACGACCTGGGCCGGCATGGCCGAGCTGGTGGAGGCCTTGGCCTGCGGGCTGCACCAGGCGGGCCTGCAGCGCGGTGAGCACATGGTGGTCATCGGTGCCAACCGCCCGCGCCTGTACGCCACGATGCTGGCCGCGCAGTCGCTGGGCGCGATCCCGATCCCGCTGTACCAGGACGCGGTGGCCGCCGAGTGCGTCTTCCCGATCAACAACGCCGAGGTGCGCTTCTGCGTGGTGGAAGACCAGGAGCAGGTCGACAAGATGCTGGAGATCCGCGAGCGCTGCCCGCAGCTCAGCCACCTCTACTACGACGACCCGCGCGGCCTGCGCAACTACGACCAGCCCGGCCTGCGCAGCATGGCCTCGCTCATCGAAGCCGGCCAGGCCCACGCCAAGGCCCACCCCCAGCTGTTTCGCGAACAGGTGGAGCTGGGCCGCACCGAGGACGTGGCCGCCATGTTCTTCACCAGCGGCACCACCGGCAACCCCAAGGGCGTGGTGCACACCCACCAGACCCTCATCAACCGCGCCACCGTGGGCGCCAGGTTCGACAAGCTCACGCGCGAAGACGAGATCCTGGCCTACCTGCCCCCGGCCTGGATCGGGCAGAACATCTTCAGCTACGCGCAGTGGCTGGTGGCCGGCTACGTGGTGAACTGCCCGGAGTCGGCCTCCACGGTCACGATCGACCTCAAGGAAGTCGGCCCGACCTACTACTTCGCGCCGCCACGCATCTTCGAAAGCCTGCTCACCAGCGTGATGATCCGCATGGAAGACGCCGGCGCGATCAAGCGCGGCATGTTCCACCGCTTCATGGCGCTGGCCCGCCGCGTGGGCCCGGACCGCATGGACGGCAAACCGATCGGCCTGATCGACTCGATCAAGTACCGCCTGGGCGACTGGCTGGTCTATGGCCCGCTGCGCAACAACCTCGGCATGAGCCGCGTGCGCGTGGCCTACACCGCGGGCGAAGCCATCGGGCCCGACCTCTTCAGCTTCTACCGCTCCATCGGCATCAACATGAAGCAGCTCTACGGCTCCACCGAGACGGCCGTCTTCGTCTGCCTGCAGCCCGACCACGAGGCCCGCGCCGACACCGTGGGCGTGCCCTGCGAAGGCGTGGAGATCAAGCTCTCCGAGAGCGGCGAGATCCTGGTCAAGTCCCCGGGCCTGCTCAAGGGCTACTACAAGAACGAGGCCGCCACGGCCGAGGTGCTCACCGCCGACGGCTGGTACCACACCAGCGACGCGGGCTTCATCGACGCCTCGGGGCACCTGAAGATCATCGACCGCGTCAAGGACGTGGGGCGCCTGAAGGGCGGCGCGCACGACGGCGCCATGTTCGCGCCCAAGTACGTGGAGAACAAGCTCAAGTTCTTCTCCCACATCAAGGAGGCCGTGGCCTACGGCGACCAGCGCGAGCGGGTCTGCGTGATGATCAACATCGACTTCGAGGCGGTGGGCAACTGGGCCGAGCGGCGCAACCTGCCCTACGCCGGCTACACCGACCTGGCGCAGAAGCCCGAGGTGTACGAACTCATCCGCGAGTGCGTGGAGAAGGTCAACGCCGACCTCAGCCGAGACGAGCTGCTCGCGGGCAGCCAGATCAGCCGCTTCCTGGTGCTGCACAAGGAGCTGGACGCCGACGACGGCGAGCTCACCCGCACGAACAAGGTGCGCCGCGGCTTCATCGCCGAGAAGTACGGCGTGCTGGTCGAGGCGCTGTACGGCGGCAAGGCCGAGCAGTACATCCAGACGCAGGTGAAGTTCGAGGACGGGCGCACCGGCTCGGTCAGCGCCACGCTCAAGCTGAGCGACGCCAAGACCTTCACCCCCGTCAAGGCCGCAGCCTGATTGAGCCCAGACCCCAAAATGACACAGAAGAAGATCGGCGACGTCGTCCTCAACGTCCAGAACATCAGCCTGCGCTTTGGCGGCGTCAAGGCCCTGACCAACATCAGCTTTGACGTGCGCGAGCACGAGGTGCGCGCCATCATCGGGCCCAACGGCGCTGGCAAGAGCTCCATGCTCAACTGCATCAACGGGGTGTACCAGCCCCAGGAGGGCTCGATCAGCTTTCGGGGCCGCACCTTCAGGCACATGAACAGCCGCCAGGTGGCCGAGATGGGCATCGCGCGCACGTTCCAGAACCTGGCGCTCTTCAAGGGCATGAGCGTGATCGACAACCTCATGACCGGGCGCAACCTGCGCATCAGGAGCGGCTTGCTGGCGCAGGCCTTTCGCAACCCCTTTGGCAT
>NZ_JBMDKH010000035.1:0-16815 GCF_057809615.1 Hydrogenophaga sp. FG152
CGCCAGTGCTAGCTTTGCGTACCGTCACTTATTGCACTGAAAACGAGGAGACCCCAAAGATCCGAGTTGGGGCACGGTGAGAGGTGAACCTGTCAGGCCCATGACCACGGTGAGGGGGGCATTGATCTCCCGGACGAGCGCTTCGATGGTCTTGGGGTCGGAAGCCCCCGGCACAAAGAGGCAATCCGCACCCGCCTCTCGGTACGCATTGCATCGCTCGACGGCCTCTGCAAAAACATTGCTCGCACCAGTCAGGTAGACATCGGATCGGGCCGTCAGAACAAAAGGAACTCCCGACGCGTCCGCGGCGCGTCTTGCTGCCCGAACGCGCGCGACAGCGTGCTCTCTGTCGAACAGGGCTTGCGCAGGATTGCCGCTGTAGTCCTCGATGTTCGCGCCCACCACACCAGCACGAATCGCAGCCGCGATGGTTTCTCCAACCTCTTCAGGGCTCGCACCGTAGCCCGACTGGAGATCGGCGGAGACAGGAAGTGGACTTGCCGCAGCAATGGACCCCACGCGATCCAGCATGGTCTCCCTGCTCACAGCAGCTTCTTGATCAGGGAATCCCAGCGAGAAAGCCACGCCTGCACTCGTAGTGGCGATAGCGGGAAAGCCGCAGGACGCGAGCATCAGCGCACTACCAACGTCCCAAGCGTTGGGCATCAGAAAGATGGCCTCGGCAGTGTGCAATTGCTGGAACCGTAGACCCCGTTGGATTTGGCTCATTATGGCCATCCTAGTCGCCGAAGTTGGTGGCGGGTACTTCAGTCGGTATCGTGCGTATGGGCAATCTCGCCCAGACACCGCATCAACTTGTCGTAAAGCGTGCGCCCTGTTGTCGGGGGAGGTATGCCACACACCCATGTACTTCCTGCCGTTTTTGCGATTTGGTAGAGCGCCTCACTTTTCGACCATAACCAGCGCATGCACAGATTCGTCGGTGTCGAAAAACGGCTCACGTTGCTTGCGTGGTTGCTTTAGGCAGCGCGTTCGAATCTCCTCGGGACGATTCAAGACAGGTTTACCGGGCAAACGCTCCGCAACTCCTATGTGGCCGTGTCAACCGCGCGTTGTTCCGGATCTGTTCACCTACTCGCCAAAACGGAGTAGATAGCTACCCCCAGATTCTGAGAGTGAAGTGGTGCAAGGCGATGTCTTCAACAAAGACGATTTGTACGAGGCATTAAGCAAGCACAGAGTGGGAATAGCGATCAATTCCAACGATCCTTCAACCCCGTCACCCGGTTGAACACCACTTTCCCGCCCACCCCGTGGTCCGCACGGTCGGCCACGAAGTAGCCGTGGCGCTCAAACTGGAATTTCTGGTCTGGCTTCGCTGCAGCCAGTGAAGGCTCCACAACCGCCGTCACCACCTTCAGGCTGTCGGGGTTCAGCGCGTCCAGGAAGTTCTTGCCGCCCGCGTCGGGTTGCGGGTCGGTGAACAGGCGGTCGTACAGGCGCACTTCGGCGCTCACCCCGTCGGCGTTGCCCACCCAGGTGATGGCGGCTTTGGCCTTGACGCTGTCGGCGCCGGGGGTGCCGCTCTTGGTGCCGGGGATGACCTTGGCGTGCACTTCGGTCACTTTGCCTTCGGCGTCTTTGGCGCAACCCGTGCATTCGATGACGTAGCCGCCTTTGAGGCGCACCACGTTGCCTGGGAACAGGCGCTTGTAGCCCTTGGGCGGCACTTCTTCAAAGTCTTCGCGTTCGATCCACACGTCCTTGCCGATCTTGAAGACGCGGTCAGGCGGCGGCGTCTGGCCTTCGGCAATGGTGCTGTGGGGCAGGGCGGGCTGGGTGCAGTCTTCGGTGTAGCCGTCAGAGCCGAACACTTCGGCCCAGTTGGTGAGCACCAGCTTGACGGGGTCAAGCACGGCCATGCCGCGGTGGGCCTTGTTTTCCAGGTCTTCGCGCAGGCAGCCGTCGAGCGTGCTGTAGTCGATCCAGGAGTCGCTCTTGGTCACGCCGATGCGTTCGGCAAACAGCTGGATGGCCTCGGGCGTGTAGCCGCGGCGGCGCAGGCCGACGATGGTGGGCATGCGCGGGTCGTCCCAGCCGCTGACTTTCTTCTCGTTCACCAGCTGCGCCAGCTTGCGCTTGCTGGTGATCACGTAGGTCAGGTTCAGGCGCGCAAATTCGTACTGCCGCGGCGGTGGGGCCTTGAGCAGGCCGCCTTCGCACAAACGCTCCAGCAACCAGTCGTAGAACGGGCGCTGGTCTTCAAATTCCAGCGTGGCGATGCTGTGGGTGATCTGCTCCAGCGCGTCCTCGATGGGGTGCGCGAAGGTGTACATGGGGTAGATGCACCAGGCGTCGCCCGTGTTGTGGTGCGTGGCGCGGCGGATGCGGTAGATGGCCGGGTCGCGCAGGTTGATGTTGGGCGAGGCCATGTCGATCTTGGCGCGCAGCACGGCGGCGCCGTCGGCCAGTTTGCCGTCGCGCATCTCGCGGAAGCGGGCCAGGTTCTCTTCCGGGCTGCGGCTGCGGAAGGGGCTGTCCACGCCGGGCTTGCCGAAGTCGCCGCGGTTGATGCGCATGTCTTCGGCTGTCTGCTCGTCCACATAGGCGTGGCCGGCGGTGATAAGGTATTCGGCCGCGCGGTACATGAAGTCGAAGTAGTTCGACGCGTAGTACAGGTGGCTTTCCTGCTTGCCGTTGAAGTTGGATTCCCAGTTGAAACCCAGCCACTGCACCGCGTCGAGGATGGAGTCCACGTACTCCTTTTCTTCCTTCTCGGGGTTGGTGTCGTCAAAGCGCATGTGGCAGACGCCGCCGTAGTCGCGCGCCAGGCCGAAGTTCAGGCAGATGCTCTTGGCGTGGCCCACGTGCAGGTAGCCGTTGGGTTCGGGCGGGAAGCGGGTGCGGATCTTGGCCGGGTCGGGCTGGCCGGCGTCGTGGAAGGCGGCATCACCCGGGCCGCCGCCCCATTGGCGCTGGGCGTAGGTGCCGGTGGCGAGGTCTTTTTCAATGACCTGGCGCAGGAAGTTTGACGTCCTGAGCGCCTGGCCCTCAATTTCTGCGGGAGCTTGGTGGTGTCGAGAGATGCTGGACGAAAGGGACGGGGGGGGCATGCAGTCATTCTAAGGAGAGGCGGAAGCTCCAAGATAATCAAGGTCTAACCCACAACAGGTGTCACGCGCTTGAACCAAAGCACTCCCTTGCCGAACGCCTCTCTGCTGAACCAGCTGTTACGGTTCACCCCCACGGCGCGCATGTTTTTCTCGGGAAATCTCTGTACCCTGACGCAGGGATCCGAGGCTGACGGCCTCAAGCAGGGGACGATGCACCTGCTGAGTCGCGGCGAGCTGCAACTGACGCGCAAGGGCTTTGCGCCGCTGAACGTGCGGGCGCCCAGCGTGCTGTTGCTTCCCCGCGCGTTGGAGCACTGGGTTCAGGGCTCAGGGCCGCAGGGGGTGGACCTGATGTGCGCCACCCTCAGTGAATTGGCGCCGCCGCTGGACATGATCTTGCCGGACGTCACGGTGATTGACTTGACCGCCACGTCATCGCTGCAGCGACCGGTAGAGCTGCTGTTCGAGGAGGCCGAGGCACGTGCTTTTGGTTATCGGGCAGCGATCGACCGCCTGCTGCAATACACCTTCGTGGTGCTTGTGCGTCACCTGATTGATCGGCAACTGCTGTCCGGCGGTGTGCTGGAGGCCATGGTCGACAGCCGTCTGGGTGTGGTGCTGTCCATGCTGCACGAATCGCCAGAGCACGACTGGACGCTTGACAGCATGGCGGAGCTGGCGCACCTGTCCCGGTCTGCCTTTGCCCTGCGCTTTGTCCAGGTGGTGGGCATACCGCCGTTGACCTACTTGACCCACTGGCGCATGGCGGTTGCCCGCAACCTACTCGCGCAAGGGCAGGCAGTGAAGGCGGTGGCCTCTCAGGTGGGCTACGGTAATGCCACCGCATTCGCGCGAGCGTTTCAACGGGCCTCGGGGCAATCGCCCAGCGCTTGGCAGATGGAGCATCTGAGTCAGCCGTAGGTCCATCGCGCCCTGGTTCTGGACGATCGGTGGCGTGATGCGGACGCCGAATGCCGTTGTGCTGTGCCGAACGGACCCGACTTCAGGTTCAATGCCTTGAGGCAGAACTTTGAAGGAGATCACGATGAACCCGAGCGAAAAAGCAGTCCTGGCCGGCGGTTGTTTCTGGGGCATGCAGGACCTGGTGCGCAAGCTGCCTGGCGTGTTGCGCACCCGTGTGGGCTACAGCGGCGGCGATGTGCCCAACGCCACCTACCGCAACCACGGCACCCACGCCGAGGCGTTGGAGGTGGAGTTCGACCCCACGCAGACGAGCTTTCGCGACCTGCTGGAGTTCTTCTTCCAGATCCACGATCCGAGCACCCCGGGGCGCCAGGGCAATGACCGCGGCAGTTCCTACCGGTCGGCCATTTTCTACACCTCGGACGAGCAGCTGGCCACGGCGCAGCAGACCATTGCCGATGTGAATGCCTCGGGTTTGTGGCCGGGCAAGGTGGTCACCGAGCTCGCGCCCGCGGGGCCGTTCTGGGAGGCCGAGCCCGAGCATCAGGACTACCTGGTCAAGCACCCCAACGGCTACACCTGCCACTACCCCCGTGCGGGCTGGAAGCTGCCGCGACGCGAGATCGGCTGACGGCCAACGCTCAAGAACGGTGGGGGTCGGCGCGCCAGTGGGCGGGCCGACCCGGTGTGTCTGTTTTTTTCCTGAGGAGATGGTGATGCAATCCCGGTGCATTCAACAGGCGCCCGAGCTGCGGGTGCCGTGGTGGATCGACGGCGAAGGGCGCAGCATGGCACCGCTGAAGCTGTCCGATCTGGGCGACGGGTTCAAAGTGATCTTCTGCTTCCAGCACTGGTGTCCGGGCTGCCACAGCCATGGCTTTCCGACCCTGCAGAAGCTGATCAAGGCGTTGGGCGATCGCGGCTTCGCGTTTGCCGCGGTGCAGACCGTGTTCGAGGGCGCCGAGTCCAACACCTTCGAGCGCCTGCGCGAGACGCAGTTGCGCTACGGCTTGAACATTCCGTTCGGACACGACCCTGCGATCGGACGCGCGTCGTCGCTCATGGCGGACTACGGGACGCGCGGCACGCCGTGGTTTTTGGTGATCGATCCGCTGGACGAGGTGCTCTACAGCGACTTCGAGCTCGACGAGCGGCAGCTGATCGGGGCGTTCGGCGCTTCGAACGATGGTCTCAAGGCGGCCTGAAGTCATGCGTGCGTCCACACCAAAGGCCGTGTCGGAGCCGAAGACGCCGGGGACGGGCCCGGCGTTTCGGCTGCCGTTTGACAACAGCTTCTTCCGGGACATGCAGGGGTTCTATGTGCCTTGGAAGCCCGAGCCGTCCCCGGCCCCGGCCTGGGTGCAGTTCAACGACGCCCTGGCGCTGGAGCTGGGGCTGGAGCCGGCGACGCTGAAGTCTGCGACCGGTCTGGCGTGGCTGTCCGGCGTGGAAATGCCGGCTGAGGCGGCGCCGCTGGCGCAGGCCTACGCGGGACACCAGTTCGGCCAGTTCTCGCCACACTTGGGGGATGGCCGCGCCTTGCTGCTCGGGGAACTCATCGACACGGCAGGACAGCGTCGGGACCTGGCCCTCAAGGGGTCGGGCCGTACGCCGTTTTCGCGCCGTGGCGATGGCAAGGCGGCACTGGGCCCGGCGCTGCGCGAGTACCTCATGGGCGAGGCCATGCACGCGTTGGGCATTCCCACGACGCGTGCGCTGGCGGTGATCCGGACCGGTGAGCGGGTGAACCGCGAGGGCTCGCCCCCCGGGGCGATCTTGGTGCGCGTGGCGGCCAGCCACTTGCGGGTGGGCACTTTTGAGTTCTTCGCGGCGCGGGAGGAGGAGGTGATGCTTCGGCGGCTGCTCGACTATGCCGTGGCGCGGCATGACCCCGCCCTCGCCAAGCTTTCCGACAAGCCCATTCCGATGCTGGAGGCCGTCTGTGAGCGGCAGGCGCAGCTGATTGCACGCTGGATGGGCGTGGGCTTCATCCACGGGGTGATGAACACCGACAACATGAGCATTTCGGGCGAGACCATCGACTATGGTCCGTGTGCGTTCATGGAGGGTTTCGATCCGGCCACGGTGTTCAGCTCGATCGACCGTCAGGGGCGATATGCCTACGGCCAGCAGCCGGCCATGGCGCAATGGAACCTGGCCCGTCTGGCCGAAGCGTTGCTGCCGGTTCTGGACGCCCGCGATATCGACGTCGTGGAACGGGTGGAACAGGTGGTGGCCGGGTTTGCCGTGCGCTTTGACCGGCATTGGACCGGGCAGCTGCGCGCCAAGCTGGGCTTGGCCGCTGAAGAGCCGGACGACCGCGCCCTGGCGGACGACTTCCTGCAGCTGCTGCAGCGGGAAAAGGTGGACTTCACGCTGGCGTTCCGCCTCCTGTCCGACGCCATCACGGGGCCGGATGCCGCACTGCACGACCTGTTCGGACGGGAGCGCCCGGCGCTCTCGGACTGGCTGGCGCGCTGGCGCCAGCGCATGGCCCGGGAGGGAAGGACCTTGCAGGACTGCGCCGCAACGGCGTGGTCGGTCAATCCCTTCGTGATCCCGCGCAATCACCAGGTGGAGGCGGCGCTGTCGAGTGCCGTGGACGAGGCCGACCTCGGTCCGTTCGAGCGCCTGCTGGCGGTGCTGGGGCGGCCGTACGAGACGGTGGAGTCCGCGCGGCCATTCACGCTGCCGGCCTCGCCCGAAGTGGCCGCAGCCCACCGCACCTTCTGCGGCACCTGATTGGGGTACCCAACGATTTCTGAAAGGAGACTTCGCATGACCACAACGAAACAGGAACCCGGTGTCCTTGGCGAAGCGGCCGCTCCCCTGGGTGTGACCCGGTGGGTGGACGCGTCGGGCCAGGCGCTGGAACACTTCGACCTGGACCGCATGCCCGGCCGGTTCAAGCTCATCTTCTGTTTTCAGGACGCCTGCCCGGGGTGCCATGCGACCGGCTTTCCGGCGCTTGCCCGGGTGGTCGACGCGTTTCGGGGGAGCGACTTCGTCGGGTTCGCCGCAGTCCAGACCGTGTTCGAGGACTTCGGTTCGAACACCTGGGAGCGCATGCTGGCCAATCACTCCCGCTACGCGCTGGGCATTCCCTTCGGGCACGACGCCGGTGACGAACAGGACGGCGCGGGTTCGGAGCTGATGCGCCGCTACCGCAACGGCGGCACACCCTGGTTCATCCTGATCGATCCCGATGGCAGAGTGGTCTACAACCATTTCCGAATCGACGCCGACAAGCTCGTCACCTTTCTCAAGCGGCTGGAAAACGAACCGGCGGCACCGGAGCCTGGGCCCGACATGTTGACTTGGAAAGGAGTGATTCAACTGGTGGAAACGGGCAACCCGACGCCACCGCGCCGAGTTGAGCGCAGCGAAGCCGAGTGGGCCCAACAGCTGACGCCCGAGCAGTTCCGAATCACGCGGCTCAAGGGCACCGAACGGGCGCACAGCTCCTCGATGTGTACGCTGTTTTCGCCCGGGATCTACCGGTGCGTGTGCTGCGGCACTGAACTATTCGATGCGTCGACCAAATATGACAGCCGCAGCGGCTGGCCCAGCTTCACGCAGGCCATTGCCCCGGGTCTGGTGGGCTATCACGGAGACAACAGCCACGGCATGGTGCGGGTGGAGACGACGTGCAACGTCTGCGACGCCCACCTGGGTCACGTGTTTCCCGACGGACCCAAGCCCAGCGGTCTGCGCTACTGCATCAACGCCCTGGCACTGGAGAAAGCATGAGCAGCGAAAAGGTAGGCTTCGCTGGCAGCAGCCAGGGTCTGCTGGTGGGTGTCTTGGAACGCCCGGACCATGCACCGTTACAAGCCCTGGCGGTGTTTGCCCACTGCTTTACCTGCGGAAAGAACTCTCTCGCCGCGACCCGCATCAGCCGGGCGCTGGCTCAGCAGGGCATCGCCACGCTGCGCTTTGATTTCACCGGTCTGGGCGAGAGCGAAGGCGACTTCGGGCGCGGTGGCTTTTCGTCCAGCGTGGCGGACATTGTGGCGGCGGTGCACTGGATGCAGAGCACGATCGGCATGCCTGCACTGTTGGTCGGACACAGCCTGGGGGGGACGGCGGCCATCGCGGCGGCTGCCCGCCTCGACGGCATACGGGCGGTTTGCACGCTGGGCGCACCCGCGACGGCCGACCATGTGCTTCGTCACTTCGGTCCGACCAAGTCCGAAGAGGATGGGCAGATCCAGGTCGACCTGGGCGGCCGGGCGTTCAGGATCGCGCCGGCCTTCATTGAAGAGCTCCAGGCCCAAGCCCACGAGAACCCGGTCAAGGGGCTTCGCGCGGCCTTGCTGGTTATGCACGCGCCAAGTGACGCGGTGGTGGACATCGGCGAGGCACAGGACCTGTTCAAGGCGGCCAGACATCCTAAGAGTTTCATCAGCCTGGACGATGCGGACCATCTGCTCACGCGCCCGGCCGATGCGCAGTATGCGGCTGACCTGATTGGCGCCTGGGCCTCGCGGTTTCTGCCGATGCGAGCCGAGCGAAACGATGCGCCGTCGGACCTTCGTGCGGGCGAGGTGTGGGTGGGGGAGCACGATCACGCCTTCTGGCGATCGATGCGAGCAGGTCCGCACCACCTCGACGCCGATGAGCCCAAGGAAGTGGGTGGTGGCGAACGCGGGCCCGATCCTTATGAACTTCTGCTGATGTCGCTGGGCGCCTGCACGTCCATGACATTGCGCCAGTACGCCAAGCGAAAAGGCTATGCGCTCAAGGATGTCCAGGTCAGGTTGCGTCATGAGCGCGCGCACGCGACCGATTGCCAGGAGTGCGGGGATCGCTCGGGACAGGTTGACCACGTCACGCGGCAGCTCCTGCTGAGCGGACCGTTGAGTGAAAGCCAGCGACAGGACCTGTTGCGCATCGCCGATCGTTGCCCCGTGCATCGAACGCTGGAGAACCATCCGGTGATCACCACCACACTGATTCGGGACTGATCCCAACCACACACAAACGAAGGAGACGGAGCATGAGAGCCATCTGGAAAGGCACCACCATCGCTGAGAGCGATGACATCGTGGAAGTTGAAGGCAACGCCTATTTCCCACACGACGCGTTGCGCCCGGAACATTTCAAACCAAGCGATACGCACACCACCTGTCCATGGAAGGGGCGGGCCAGCTACTACGACGTCGTGGTCGGCGAAGACGTGAACGCTGACGCGGCGTGGTACTACCCGTCGCCCAAGGCTGGTGCGGAGGCGGTGACCGGCAGGGTGGCGTTCTGGCGCGGTGTCGAGGTGCGGCCATGAGCGGGGAACAGAGGTTCGACGCGATCGTGATCGGAGCCGGTCAGGCCGGTCCCTTTCTGGGCGCGACACTCGTTGCCCGGGGTATGAAGGTGGCGCTCATCGAGGAGCGTGACCTGGGTGGTACCTGTGTCAATCGGGGCTGCACCCCAACCAAGACCCTACGCAAGTCGGCTCGTGTGGCTCACATGGCGCGCCGGGCCAGCGAATTCGGTGTGCAAACCGGGTCGGTCCAGGTCAACTTCAGGGCAGCGATGGAGCGCATGCAACGCCGGGTGGAGGAGGCTCGCTCTGGCCTGCAGGCCTGGCTGGGCCAGTTGGAAGGACTCACCATCATCAAGGCGCGCGGTCGCCTGGCGGGCCGTGAAGGCGAACAGTTCGTGGTGCTGGCCGGCGAGCATCAGCTGGTGGCGCCCAAGGTGGTGCTGAACACCGGCACACGTCCCTTTGTTCCGCCGGTGCCTGGGCTGGACGAGCTGCCGTTCCTGGACAACGAACGGCTGTTGGCGCTGCGTGAATTACCGTCCAGGCTGGTGATCATCGGCGGTGGATACATCAGCCTGGAGATGGCTCAGATCTTTCGGCGGCTGGGAAGTGAGGTTGCCATTCTGGAAACAGGGCCCCGCCTCACGGCCCGCGAGGACGAGGACATTGCAGCCGCTGTGACCGGAATGCTGACAGCGGAAGGCATCGAAGTGAACACCGGCGTGCGCATTGAGCGGGTCGGCAAGGCGGACAACGACGCTGGCGTGCGGGTGCAGTTGGCTGGTGGCCGCAGCGTGGATGGCAGCCACCTGCTGGTGGCCACCGGGCGAATACCGAACACCGACTGTCTGGGCCTGGAAACGGTGGGCCTGGAGGTCAGTGCGCGAGGCTACCTGGTCACCAACGACCGGCTCGAAACCGCGGTTCCCGGCATCTGGGCGCTGGGTGACATCAATCAGCGCGGGGCCTTTACCCACACCAGCTACCACGATCAGGACATCGTGGCGGAGAACCTGGCCGGAGGGCAACGCAGCGCCGCCGCGCGCGTCGGCATTTATGCCATGTTTACCGATCCTCCGCTGGCCCACGTCGGTCTTTATGAGGCCGACGCGCGAAAACTCGTGACCGAAGGGCGACGCATTTCCCAGGCGGTTCACGCCATGAAGGACGTCAGTCGCGCGAAGGAAGAAGGCGAAACCGTGGGCAAGATCAAGCTCCTCATCGATGAGGACAGTGGTCATTTCCTCGGAGCGACCATGCTCGGGATCCAGTCGGACGAGATCATTCAGGCGATCGGTCTGGTGATGGCCAGTGGCGGCACCTGGAAGTTGGTCCGGGATGCATTGCCCGTTCACCCGACGGTCACCGAGTTCCTGCCCACCATCATTGATCGACGCAAGCCCTTGACCGCAAGTTCTGGGTGAGCCGGAGGACCCACACCATGCCCATCAACCGCTCATTCAGCGGCCGCAATCGCGATGTCCACAACCACGGCGGTCGACTTCCGCCAGGACAGTCCCTGACGGAAGGTTTTCCCGTGCTGACTGCGGGCCCCACCCCAAAAGCCTTGGCGCTTGGCGATTGGCGCTTGACCTTGAAGGTCGGTGTGCGGCCGGTTCGCGTTTGGACCTGGAGCGAATTCCAGGCCCTGCCCCAGACCGAGCAGGTGGTCGATATCCATTGCGTTACCACCTGGTCGAAATTCGACACCCGCTGGCGCGGTGTGACGTTGGACACCTTGTTGCAGGCGGCCGGACTGGAAGCGCCCACGCCTTGGGTGTTGGCGCATTCTCAGGACGGCTACTCCACCAACGTGCCGTTGGCCGATCTGACACAAGGGCGCGCAATGATCGCAACGCACTACGACGACCGACCGCTCGCGCCCGAGCACGGGGGACCGGCACGCCTGTTGGTGCCGCATCTCTACTTCTGGAAGTCGGCCAAGTGGGTCAATGCGCTGCAGTTCAACGAGCGCGACGAGGCCGGGTTCTGGGAACTGCGGGGCTATCACATGCGAGGCGACCCTTTCAAGGAAGAGCGCTATGGATGAGGCTGTTGGTCAACACCGGCTGAGCTGGCAGACCGCACGCATCGATGCGTTGCAGGCACTGACTCCACGCGTCATGCGGGTGGTGCTGCGTCCTGACAGATGGGTTCGCCCGAGGCCGGGCCAGCATTTGGATGTCCGACTGACAGCGGAAGACGGCTATCAGGCACAACGGAGCTATTCACTCCTCTCACCTCCTCAACGTACCGGGCTCTATGAGCTTGGCATTGAGCGTTTGGACGATGGCGAAGTATCCACCTGGTTTCACGACAAGGCCCAGCACGGCGAAACGATTGAAGTCCTCGGACCGGTTGGAGGTCATTTTGTGCTTGACGAGTCGAACACACGACCAGCCTTGCTGATTGGGGGAGGATCTGGCGTCGTTCCCCTTTTGTCCATGGCAGCGCAACGCGTGGGTGCATACAGCCAAGCGCATACAACGCTGTTGGTTGCCGCACGCCATCTTGACGAAGTGTTGCTCTGGCCCACCCTGCAGCGATGGGAAGCGTTTACGCCGCGGTTTCGCAGCCGACTGGCGCTCTCGCGGGATACCTGTGCCCCGCGCGCACAGGACCACGTTGGCCGCATTGATGGAGCCGATGTTGCTTGGGCATTGCAGCAATTGGGTGATGTGGCGACCGAATCTGCGCAGGTTTTCATCTGCGGGCGTAATGACTTTGTCGAGTCCATCGTTCATATGGTCACCGGGCTAAATGTGCCCGAGGTCTCCATCCGCACCGAGCGCTTCGGAAGTTGACTCTCTTTTTTCTCATCTGCCGTGACACCTGAAGACATCCGCCTAACCCGATACGTCTCTGTCCGTTCGCGCAGCGAACGTCTGTGTGCCCCTCTGAGTGCCGAGGACCATGTTCCCCAACCGGTTTCCGACGTCAGTCCGCCGAAGTGGCACTTGGCCCACACCACGTGGTTCTTCGAGACTTTTGTCCTCGCGAAACAACAGCCGGACTATCGACTGTTCCATCCTCTGTATGGCTACCTGTTCAACAGCTACTACGAATCGGAGGGCGCTCACCTGGCACGCCCGCAGCGAGGGAGCTTGAGTCGCCCGACGGTGGCTGAGGTGATGGCGTATCGCGCGCATGTGGACGAGTCCATGCGCCGTATGCTGAAGGAACCACTGGAGCCCGCGGTCGCGGCCTTGGTAGAGCTGGGCATGCAGCATGAACAACAGCATCAGGAGTTGCTGATCACAGACATCAAGTACATCCTGGGCCACAACCCATTGCATCCGGCGTATGACCCTCTGGGCATCGGTCCCCAAGATGTGACGGCCGAACATGATGGAACCTGCCCACCACTGGACGATTGGCTTAGCGTCGAAGGGCAGACGATTCGCATGGGCCACCAGGGGCCAGGGTTCGCCTTCGACAACGAGTCGCCATCGCATTTGGCGCTCATTCAAGGAGTAGACATCCGTGTGGCGCTAGTCACCAATGATGAATACCTTCAGTTCATGCGCGACGGAGGATATCAGCGCCATTCGCTCTGGCATGCGGAAGGCTGGGACT
Organism: Hydrogenophaga sp. FG152; assembly: GCF_057809615.1. Taxonomy (NCBI): domain Bacteria; kingdom Pseudomonadati; phylum Pseudomonadota; class Betaproteobacteria; order Burkholderiales; family Comamonadaceae; genus Hydrogenophaga; species Hydrogenophaga sp. FG152. The sequence continues at coordinate 12,838 of NZ_JBMDKH010000035.1, forward strand.
GGGTGCAAACGCTTAAATTCCGTGCGCCGATGTACTGGCAGCCCGACCCTAACCAGCCTGACGGATGGGGTCATTACACGCTCCAGGGGGTGATGCCGCTGACCAGTCAGGCACCAGTCACGCATGTCAGTTACTACGAGGCACACGCTTTCTGCGATTGGGCGGGGTGGCGATTGCCCACCGAGTTCGAGTGGGAAGCAGCGGCAAGCCGGTTCGACTGGGGGCGTCGATGGGAATGGACGCGCAGTGCCTATCAGCCCTATCCCGGTTTTGCCCGCAGCGAGGGCGCAGTGGGCGAATACAACGGGAAGTTCATGGTGAACCAGCAGGTCTTGCGCGGAGCGTCCTGGGCCACATCGCCGGGCCACGCCCGTTTGACATACCGGAACTTCTTTCACGCTCCGTTGCGTTGGCAGTTCACGGGCATCCGTCCTGTTCGCTCGCGGGAGTCCGCATGACTGATCGGGACAGACTGACGGAGCATGTTCTGCAAGGGTTGACGCGACCACAGAAGGCGCTCTCATCCGCTTGGTTCTACGACGATGAGGGCTCGCGCCTGTTTCAGCAGATCATGGCGCTGCCCGAGTACTACCTCACACGCCTTGAGCACGAGCTGCTGCGCTCACGCGCGGATGAGCTTTCCCGGTGGATAGATCCTCGGTGCAGCCCGATCGATCTGATTGAACTGGGCAGCGGCGACGGGGCCAAAACGCTGTCGCTGTGCCAGGCACTGGCGCAACGTGAAGTGGATTGCATCTACAGGCCTATGGATGTGTCCGCACACGCCCTAGCGGATCTGAGCCGCCGCTTTGACACGTACCTCCCCCGCATGGCCATCGAACCGGTGCTGGGAGACTATTTCGAGCATTGGCCTCAGATTGCCGAAGGGCGACGCCAGGTTGCAATGTTGCTGGGCAGCAATCTGGGCAACCTCGACGAACACGGTGCCGTCAAGCTGCTGCAGCGGGTGCATTCGCATTTGCGCCCGGGTGACCTTGTGCTGCTTGGTCTGGATCTGGTCAAGGACCCGGCCATGTTGCGCGCAGCATACGACGATTCACAGGGCGTGACCGCTGCGTTCAATTTGAATCTGCTGACGCGGTTGAATCGCGAGTTGGGCATGGACTTCGATCTGACGAAATTTCGGCACTACGCCAGCTACTGTCCGCTGGAACACGTGGCCAGAAGCTTTCTGGTGAGCCAAGTTGACCAGGTGGTCCACAGCAGAACCCTTGACCGAGGGTTTGTATTCCATGCCGGGGAGACCATCTATACAGAGCAATCCCAGAAATACTCCCTGGCTTCAATCGAACACCTCGCACGCCGAAGCGGGTTTGACAACACCTGCACCCTGACCGACCCCCGAGGCTGGTACGCCATCACCGTCTGGCACCGGCTACCGTTCACCCCAACGCAACAAACGTCGACCTGAAAAAGGAGTCCTAATGAGCAACAAGACCCATCTGCGCCAGACCATGCTGGACCTTGCCGAAGGGCGCCTGCGGTTTGCTGAACAGACCTATGCGCAATACCTGGTCGGTGCGGCGGGCCGCGGAGATGAACCCAGTGAAAGCGATGCGGCGTCGCGGGCCGTCAACAATGCCGCTCTGGCGCAGGCGTTCGAATGCCCCATTCACGATCATCAGGAGGCCCTGGAAGTCTTACGTCAGATCGATTTCGGTCCCCGGGATTCGGTGGAGACAGGCGCCGTGGTTCGCATCGACGGGCGTTGGTTCGTGATTGCGGTTGCTAGCGATGCCTTCCAGTGCGACGGCAACACCTACATGGGAATTTCCACCCAGGCGCCCATCTACGCAGCGATCGCAGATGCCCGAGCCGGTGATGTTGTCAGCTTCCGGCAACGCGAACTGCACATAGAGGAAGTCTTGTGATGCACCTCATTCGAGTCTGAACGATGGGCGGCACGCTGCGCGACTTGGTCCGGCGCTTTCATGGCACAGGTCGACTTGGTGCCATCGTTCTGCGCCCGGATCGCCTCAAGGACGCTGTGTCCGTGCAGGAGGCCAGGGCCGAACCGGGTCTCGGGCTGATTGGCGATCACCGCTCCCTGCGGCTTCGTCAGTCGGATGCGCAACGCCATCGCGAGCTGAGTCTGATCCAGGCTGAGCACCTCAGCTTGCTCGGGGTCTGGACGGGGCAAGCCCCAATTGCCCCGGAGCGTTTGCGGCGCAACCTCGTGATCTCGGGGATCAACATCGCCGCGATGCATTCACCTTTCCGGGAAGAGCGCTTTGTCTGGCGAATTGGCGGTTCGGTCCGCATTGAAATCACGGGGCCATGTCCTCCTTGTTCACGCATGGAGGACGAGCTCGGTGAAGGCGGTTACGCCGCGCTGCGTGGTCACGGGGGCGCCACGGCACGGATCGTCGTAGGTGGCGTGCTACGGGTTGGAGATACCGTTAACCTTGACGTTGAATCCACCGTGGGCTGAGAGCCATGATCGAAGCAGAGCGTACGCCTGGGTTCCTCCATCTTCTCCAGATGACCGGCGGTGCGTCGTGGTTGCACATGTGCATCCACCACCGCGAGACGGAAGGTTTTCTCTCGAGCGCGACCGGCCTGGACAAGCTGATCGCCGCAGCGATGGTCTCTGAAGATACCCGGTCGCGGTTGCGCGTCCACGGGCAGGGTGTGATGGTTCTGCTCAAAGCGATGCATCTGAGAGCTGATGGAGTGGGGCATCCAGAGGACATGGTGTCCATGCGAATCTGGATTGATGAGCGTCGGGTTATCACGACCCGCGAGGAGGATGTGGATCCCATCCTCGAACTTGCAGAAGACATCTCTCAGGGGCGCGGCCCTGCAACGCCAGGTGACTTCCTTTGCGATCTCATCGAAGAGCACCTCGCGGAAGTTTCCGAGCAGGTCGAGATGCTGGAGGATGGGGTGGATCTGATCGGCGGCCTTCTGGTTCAGCACCAGACGGAAGCGGCATGCCCGAGCATGGCCAATACCCAGACCGCGATCTCTGGCTTTCTTCGTCATCTTGGCCCCCAGCGAGCCGTTCTTCAAACGTTGACAACTCTCGTCGTCCCGCCGCTGAATATAAATCACCGAGGCCGACTGGAGGAGCACCTGAACCAGCTGTTGCGGTTGCTCGAAACGCTGGAGAATTTGCGTGACCGTATCGATATCCTCAGTGACCAGGCAAACCGCATTCAGGAGCGACAGCTGAATCAAAGCTCTTATGTTTTTGCCGTGGTATCCACAATCTTCTTGCCCTTGAACTTTGTCACTGGCCTGTTTGGCGCCAATCTTCTGGGACTGCCGTTCGCAGATGCCACCAATGGCTTCTGGGTGTTGGTAGGTCTTTGCTTACTAATGAGTGTTGGGTTGGTAGCGGTCTTTCGCTGGTTCAAATGGCTTTAGTAGACGGTTTGTGGACTGTTTGAGATGTATCTTCGGAGCCGTCCATCAAGGACGGGTGCGCTGTTAGGAAAAACGATACGTGCCTGTTGATTCATCAGCACAACTGAGCCAGTGATCACGTCGAATACTGAGCCACTGGGTTGATGGATGTTCTGGCTACTCGGTTGTGGATAAGTCTATCGGGTCTGCTGCTTTTCGATCTCCTTTCTGAGCTTTTGCACGTGGCTTGGACGGTGCCGCGCCAGCGGCACTGGAGTGCTTGAATCGCCAGCTCTCATTGCCTGTCTCCACGATGTGGCAGTGGTGCGTGAGGCGGTCGAGCAAGGCGGTTGTCATCTTGGCGTCGCCGAAGACGCTGCTCCATTCCGAGAAGGTGAGGTTGGTGGTGATCACCACGCTCGTTCGCTCGTAGAGCTTGGAGAGCAGGTGGAACAGCATCGCACCGCCCGACTGCGTGAACGGCAGGTAGCCCAGTTCATCCAGGATCACCAGATCGACGTACATCAGCCGGTGTGCCAACTGCCCGGACTTGTTGGGGTCTCCTCGTTTTCAGTGCAATAAGTGACGGTACGAAAAGCTAGCACTGGC
>NZ_JBMDKH010000036.1:0-13940 GCF_057809615.1 Hydrogenophaga sp. FG152
GCCAGTGCTAGCTTTGCGTACCGTCACTTATTGCACTGAAAACGAGGAGACCCCTTGTCGCTCCAGCGCCGGATCGTCTCGTAGCTGACGACCACACCGCGCTCGAACAGAAGCTCCTCGATGTCGCGCAGGCTGAGTTGAAATCGAAAATACCAGCGCACCGCCTGGCTGATCACCACGGCAGGAAACCGGTGACCGTGATACAGCGACTTCTTCTTTTGCATCGATGATGTTTGTTGCTAACAAAGATTGAAATTTGCTAACAAAGATTGAGTAAGTGCCAACAAAGATTGAACAGAATATTCTCACGCAAGAACGAAGAAACTCGTCCAGAAAGAGGCCGCAGAGGAGCAAGGATGGAGCTCCAGATTGAGCGGCCGCCCAAAATGCCGCTTGTTCTGCACGAATGTCTGTGCAGGATGTCTGTGTTGATGGCCGCATGGAACAGTGAATAGTTGCCGACTAGGTTGCAAATGAGCGTCCTCAGTCGACCCTTTCGCGGGTCACGTCTTTGGGCCGAGTGGCTTCAAAGCAGGGCGGGTGCGGTCGTTCGCTGCAGTACCACGAACTCATGGTCTCGGACGCATTCCGGGCTTAGCGGCTTGAACGAGACCGCGACGCCAGCGGTCGGTGCAAGGTATAGCTGACCTTGCCTGCTCATCCGAAGGTTGGAGCCGTTGATCTTCAATGTTCGTGCTGCTGAGGCAGCAGTTTGAAAAATGCAACGAACTCGATGGGCAAAGCCTCTAGCTCCAACGGGCAACCACAGCGTTTACCGCGGCAATGGCCTTGCGGAAGCCGTCCAAAGTCTCGACCGGGAGGTCCTTGGCCTGCTTGGTAGCCAAGTCCTTCATGATGCGTTTGGCAACGCGCCCTTTGTTGAACGTAAGCCCCTGTCCTTCGAAATGCAGGGCCAAGCGGTCAACTATTGAGCCTTCAGGCTTCGCCGGCAACTTGATTGCCTTCCCTCCCAGCTCCTTGGCATACGCGGCCTTGGATTGTTCGAGGTAATAGGTCGAGTCAAAAAGGTCCTCGATTGCATATGTCCCCGCAGCCCCAGCAACCGTGCCCAGCATGAGAACATCACTGTCAGCAAGCAGCCAGTTATGGACCAACTGCTTCTGGGCCTTCAGGCCTTCTTCGTCGGAATCGAGAAGAGCTGCGACCTTGAGCTCTTGCCCCATAAGTAGTGTTGCCAGGTACGCGACCTTGGAGGCGCCACCTGCTGGAGTGACGACGAGGTCATCAGCCAGGCCGGTCTCGCCCGCCTCGCCGAGCAGCGTGGACAACGTACTGAGGAACCAGAAATCGGTTACTCCCTCCACGACCAGATTCTTCTGACCAATGAACAGCGACTGGGCCCATGACAGGCCAAGTGCTGCCTGCAGCGTGAACCGTGCGTCCTTGTCCGCGGCCGCCCACTCGTTATGCACCTTGGTGCCTTCTCCTGGTCGATCCTCTGCGACCCAGATGTTATCGAGCCGATTCATGTCAATCATGAACGGCAGGTGCGTGGTGTAGACGAGCTGGTTGTTTTCGGCGTAGGCCTTAAGTCGAGCAAGCAAGTCACGTTGCGCCGCCGCATGCAGGTGCATGCCGGGTTCATCCAGAAGTATCACGGCGCCCTCGAAGTCACCATCGGTCTCATACATGAACTTCATGTCGAACGAGAAAAACCACTGGAATCCCTTGGAGCGCTCTTCCAAGGGCACTAATGCTTTGGCCGATTCGTCCTTTACAAACGTCACGAAGTGGTACCCGTCGGCGTTGAACTGCACCTCGTATCTTTTCTGTGACCATCGCTGCGCAATTTCGTTGGTGAGCGTCTGACTGGCGTCATTCATGTCGAGCATGCGCTGCTCGCGATCGTTCTCCCCACCCTTCGTCACTTCCTCATCGAGGTCGAGGCCCGCCATCTCCAGAATGGTGATGATGGTGCGATCGTCGTCTTGAAGCTGATTCGCATCTTTCCGCTGCTTCACTTGGTTCAGATGCGCAGTGCCTTTAAATGCAAGGAAGTCGTCCATGTAGATGAACGTCGGAATCCACGAATGCACTAACTTCCACGCCTCATCCCACGGGGACTGCGAAAGCTTTGTCAGCACGGCATCGCATGCAGAGCCGATTGCTTGGGCGAGTACAGCATCCCCCATCAGCGTCGCCGCCTCGACAAGCTGGCCCTTCACCTCAGGTATCAACGCCTTCGCTTTGGCCGCATCAGCGTCAGAGAAGTTCGGTTTTGCGACCGTGAGAACGTCCTTCAAAGTCTTGGCGACTTCCGCCGACTTCCCAATCAAAAGCTTGTCTACCTCGACCCCTAACAGCGCATTCGCAGAAGCGCCGTTCCTCGCGCTCGGCACTCCATGCGGTTGGTATCTCGGCAAGAACTTTCCCTCATATGACTTTCCGAGTTCGATGCCTTCAAGGCCGGCGTAACCAGGGTCCACGGTGGTGAGCTTTGCCTTCTCCTCATCCGAGAACCGAAACCGAGTCGTTACCACCTCAAATGCGGCGGACCGGTCCTTGCGTTTCCCACGAGGCCACTCTCGGTCGAGGCTGTACGGGTCTGCCTTAAACGGCTTGAATTTCAACAGTGCTCTCAGCAGCGACGTCTTTCCCGACTCGTTCTTGCCAACGATGACCGCGATGTCATCAATCTCTACCCAGCCCGAATCGACAATGCTTCGGTAGTTTTGAACACGGAAAGACTCTAGCCTCATGGATCACTCCCTCGAACGAGTTTCTTGGCGTGCAAGTTACCACATGTAGGAGCTATTGGGCCAGGTTCGACAGTGGAGTTGGCGAGCACTCCTTGAAGTTGAATTTGGTGCGGAGAGAGGGAATCGAACCCCCTGCGCCCCTCTTGGCGGGTGACAGATCTCAATACACGCAATCTCTCGCTTGGGTTGGAAGGTTTTTCTCACCAGAGCTCCGCAGGAACGCGATTCCGCACCAAACACATGCCGTCAACTTCAGGAAGAAAGCGATTGAATTTTCCATAAACACCTCCATATAGACTGAAACCAGACCAAAGAAAGCGAAGACTTCCAACCCAAACGAGATAGCAGCGTGCACCTCAATCTGCACCCGGATCTCCAAGCCGGTTGTTAAATAGTAATTCTAGCGGGCTATCGCAGAAGCCAGCGTGCGGTGAAGGCGAGCTAATGGGCTGCTTTGTTGTATTTATTGATCCGCCCCGGTGAAGTCTAGAGGTCCGTTCGAACTGAGCTTGTAGTGAAGCCCCCACCTGACCTGCCCCCTGTAGGCGTACCAATCAAAAAGTTGGAAGTCCGGGGTCAAGATTACTCGATTGGTTTTGGGGTTGCGTGGGATTGAGCTGCATCGCTAGCGCGCTGGCGATGCAGCTCGGCGAAGCGAGCTGGTGGCATGCGTCCCAGGCTGCTGTGCGGCCTGACTTCGTTGTAGTCCGTTCGCCAGACCGCCACGGCCATCTTTGCCTGATGCAGGGTCTGGAACCAACACTCGTTTAGGTGCTCGTCGCGGAACTTGCCGTTGAAGCTCTCGATGTAGCCGTTCTGCATCGGGCGCCCCGGCTGGATCAGGATGTGGCGAATGCCATGCGCTTGCGCCCAGGCCATGAATGCCCGGCTGGTGAACTCCGGTCCGTTGTCGGTTCGCACCGCCGTCGGATACCCGCGAAACAGCGCAGCGCGGTCCAGGACGCGTGTGACGTATTGGCCCGAGATGCCGAAGTCCACCACGATGTCCACGCTCTCATGGCTGAAGTCGTCGGCCACCGTGAGGTACTTCAGACGCCGTCCGCCCGAGAGGCTGTCACTCACAAAATCCATGCTCCACACCTCGTTGACCGTGCGTGCCAGCTGCAGCGGCACGCGCTCGTTGATGGGCCGCTTGCTCTTCTTGCGCCGGCGCACGGCCAGGTTGGCTTGCCGGTAGAAGCGGTACACGCGCTTGTGATTGACACCGGGGAATTGGGGACGCAACAGGTCGTGGATGCGCCGGTAGCCGAAGCGCCGACGCACATGCGCGATCTCCACGATCTTCTCGTGCAGATCCAGCGTGGCCTGGTCGGCCGTCGGTGGATGGCGGTAGCTGTCGCGGGAGAGCCCCACAAGCCGGCACGCTCGGCGCTCGGACAAATGGTGCTCGCTCACCATGCGCCCAACCGCCTCGCGCCTGGCCTGTGGGGCTAGCGCTTTACCCCCAGAACGCTCTTGAGCGCATGCATGTCCAGGTGCGCCTCGGCCAGCAGGCGCTTGAGCTTGGCGTTCTCGGATTCGAGCTCCCGCAGGCGCTGTGCCTCCGAGACCTGCATGCCGCCGAACTTGGCGCGCCACTTGTAGAAAGTGGCATCGCTGAAGCCGCCGTTGCGGCACAGCTCCTTGATCGGCATGCCGGCCTCGGCCTGCTTGAGGAAGCCGATGATTTGTTCCTATATGGACGCCTCCCAAGTTGCAAGCGCTTTGCGTGTTGGCCGTATTGGCGGGCTGCATTCTTATATCCGGCCTGTTGACGCAGGCGTTGTTGCCCGCTGGCCCTGATGGGATTCGCTGAGAGGTGCCTTGATCTTCGGATCGAGCTTTGAGAGCTCCAGAGCAAATTCAGGCCCTACCTCTCCCGGTCCAACCTATTCAGCCATCACACATCTTCGCGCTGCCAAACCTCAGGTTCCTTGAGCTGCCACGCAGGTCATGCTGCCGATTGTTGGATCTCTGGCGTGTAGTTCCTGCTGTGGGCAAGCATGGCCCAGATCGTTCGTGCGATCTTGTTCGCCAAAGCAACCACAGCGACGTTCCATGGCCTATCCCGCATTAGGCGTTCAAGCCAAGGCGAATGCTCCTTCTGGCGCGCCATGACCGCCCTGGCACAGTGAATCACCATGGCCCGGAGATATGAGTTCCCCTGTTTACTCATGCCAAGGATGCGAACACGACCGCCCGTGCCACTGTGCCGAGGCACCACTCCCAGCCAGGCCGCAAACTCTCGGCCAGAGCTGAACTCCTTGGCGTCACCCACCGAGGCAACGATCGAGGTCGCGGTCAGTAACCCTACACCGGGAATCTGCAGCAGACGCTCGCAGCGCTCATCCGATCGTTTAAAAGCTTCCAACTTGCGCTCGATCGCATCCACCCGTTCTGAGAGCTGCACGATCAACTGGTACTGGTCCCGCATCGCTTCAATCGCCATGGCGGGGATCTTGTCCTCCAGGCTGGCGAATGCCTCCGGCAGACGTTTAACGCACCAATGCCGCCCCTCCGGAAGAGCGAACCCCAGCTCGTAGAACACCGCGCGGAGCTGGTGTAGCTGGGCAGTCCTGGCTTTGACCAAGCCGTCCCGCATGGTGTGCAGCGCCAAGATCGCCTGCTGGGCCTCGGTCTTGACCGGCACGAAGCGCATTTCGGGCCGCTGCGCTGCCTCCCATATCGCCCGAGCATCGGCCGCATCGTTCTTGTTGCCCTTGACGAACGGCTTGACAAACTTCGTCGCAATGAGTCGCACCTCGTGGCCAAGTGCGCGCAACTGGCGTGCCCAGTGATGGGAGCTCCCGCACGCCTCCATCGCAACAACACTACGCTGTCGATTCGAGAAGAACGGCACCATCTCTGCTCGCTTGAGCTTCAGCTTGGTGATTTCCCCCGTCGCGGGATCTACCGAGTGCAATTGAAAGTAGCGTTTGGCAATATCCAGTCCGATCACAGCAAGCATGGCGGTCTCCTTGGAAAGTGAGTGGGACCTCCATGGTGATCGAAAAAGACTCAGGAGGCGTCCATGCCATCCTCGGTGAATCTGCTCTTCTTCATGTCCGTCATTCTCCTGGTGGTTGACGGACTTCACTAACTTCAGCTTGGTACGGCTTGTGGGGGGCAGGTCACACCCACACCGATTCCAACCCTTCGACAGGCTCAGGGGGCTAACGGTCGATACGTCATCGGGCTGGATCAATGGCTGTGGAGGCCATCTTTAGCAGCGTCACCGCCGCACCGCAATTCAATCATTTGTATGCCCGACAATCGATGCCAAACACGAGCAAGCTCTCGATCTCGGGATGGGCGGCGCTCAAAGTACGAGCATAGTCTGACAGGTGGTCAACTAGCTGAGTAAAGTGAACCGCCCGGGTTTCGTGGAGGCCGGTTGGTTTAAGTCAGGCAGCGGCCGCAGCCTGATTGGCGAGATGCCGGTAATAGTTTGCCTCAGCTTCGGCCGGAGGTATGTAAACCGATAGAGGTAAGCAAGCGACTTCTCGGACAACGGCGAGCGCTGTTCATTGATTGTCGCCAGCATGTGATCAGGTTCATCGGCGTAGAAGGTGCTTGGCAGATACACCATGGTGTGGAAGTGTCAACACCCGTCCTTGCTTTTTCTCACGGACCTGAGGGCTTGCGCCGGCAATCACCAGCCAACCTGTCGTCACTTCAGCCGCTGCGCCATCAAGGTCGCTAGCCAGTTCATGAACACCTGCGCGCGCAGAGGCAGGTGTCGACGATGGGCGTACACCAGCGGTGCGGTTTTCAGTGGAAGACAACACCTGCTGCCCGCACGCGCGCTTGGCGGCCCTGCCTCTCAGCGACGCTCCGCATCGTGATGCGGAGGTGGCAAGCTCAATCGGTTGACGAGCATATCGAGCCACCGCGCGAGCGCGGGCCGCACGATCGGGAAGAGGACGAGGACCACGACGCACGCCGCCGCGTAGGCAACGAGCAGCTTGACGCCCACCAGGGACCAACGCCCCGCCGGCGGACCGCCATCGAACGCGACATTCGCGAGCGTGCCCGCGATACACGTCAGACCGGCGCCGATGAAGTCCATTATCAGACGCGGCATGAACCGCGCGACTTGGTCGGAACTGGCGCCATCGCGAATTCGCATGCCGCTGTCAGGCCGGTTGAGATTGCGCCAGCGCCGACGCAATGCGATCCACGCCGGTGACGATGAAGCCGGGTGTCTTGCCCAGCTCGTCGAACGCGCCGCTCCCGCGGTTGACCCAGCACGTCGGGTACCCGTAATACGCAGCGCCGGTCGCGTCCCAGCTATTGGACGAGACGAAGAGGATGTTCTCGCGCTGGACGCCGACGCGCCTTTCGCACAACTCGTAGACGCGCGGATGGGGCTTGAACACTTCGACCTCATCGACGCTGATGAGATGCTCAAAGTCCGCGGTGAGGCCCGAATTGCGGACCACGGATTGGATCGAATTTGCCGAACCGTTCGAGAGGATCGCGAGTTTCATGCCGCGGGCCCGAAGGTCCTTCAGCGCGGCGGGGACTTCGGGGAAGGGTGAGAGGTTTAGGTACGCTTCGCACAGCGCGTCGCAGGTGTTCGCGGACAGTTGCAGGCCCAGATGCCGACACGTGAAGACCAAGGCGTCGCGGGTTGCCTTCTCGAAATTCTCGTGCTGGCCCATCAGGCTGCGCATCCAGGTGTACTCCAGCTGCTTTTGTCGCCACATCAGGCTGATCTCCGACCCGCGGCCGGAGAAGTCCGTGTTGCATGCGGTGGAAACCGAGTGGACGTCGAAGAGCGTGCCGTAGAGGTCGAAGACGATGGCTTGGATATTTTTCATGGGTGGGTGTGGGTGGTAAGGAAATGGCGTAAGACAGGGGAGGGGGTCAATGCGGCGTGCCGGTGTCGGCGCCGAAACCCGTCTGGGCGCGGAAGAACACCTCGCTGAAGTGCGCCTCGTTCGCTGCGTTGCGGCCGCCCAGCCAGGTGCCCACGAGGGCGCCCAGCAGGCCGATCGGCATGCTGGCCAGCGTTGGATTCAGGATCGGGAACAGGGCGTCGGCGCCCATGAAGGCCGGACCGCAGAGCGCCAGCCCCACCGAAGAGACCAGTCCCGCAGTGACTCCGCCGATCACGCCCGCCGTATTGAAGCGCCTCCAGAAGAGAGAGAGCACGATGATCGGGAAGTTGGCCGACGCGGCAATCGCGATGGCCAGGATGACCAGCACGCCCACGTTGATGCCCTGCGCGAGCAAGCCCAGAGCGACCGCGAGGGCGCCGATCCCGAAGGTCGATGCTTTGGCCACGCGCACCTGTTGCTGCTCCGTGACGTTGCCGCGCTTGAGAATGTTGACGTACAGATCATGGGCGACGGCACCGGAGGTCGCAAGCGTGAGCCCCGCGACCACCGCGAGGATCGTCGCGAAGGCGATCGCACAGATCGCCGCGAGGAAGATCTGGCCGCCCAGCGAACCGGCGCCGCCGCCGAGGTATTGCGCGAGCAGCGGCAGCGCGAGGTTGCCGCCCTTGTCAGCCGCGCGGATTGCGTCCTGTCCCACGAAGGTGGCGGCGGCGAAGCCAATCAGCGTGGTGACCAGAAAGAAGCTGCCGGCGAGGAACATCAACCAGATCACCGAGCGCCGCGCCGTCGTCCCGTCCGGAACGGTGAAAAAGCGGGTCATGATGTGCGGAAGGCCGGCGACGCCGAGCATGAATGACAGGATGAGCGACAGTGGATCCAGCGGATGCCTCAGGTAGCCACCCGCTTGAAGCATGTGCGCGCCGTAGGTGGTCTCTACCGCCGAGAACAGGCTGAGCGGATCGAAGTTCACGCGCACCAGCAGCACCGCGACAAGCACCGCCGCGCTCGTGAGCAGCAGCAGCGCCTTGACGATCTGCACCCACGTCGTGGCGAGCATGCCGCCGAAGATCACGTAGACCATCATGCCGACGCCGGTAAGCACGACAGCAGTTTCGTACGAGATGCCCAGCATGAGTTTCATCAGCACCCCCGCCCCGGCCATCTGAGGCACGAGGTAGGCGAGGTTGACGACCACGGTGCCGACCACCGCCGCGAGCCGCGCTTGCGGCGACCGCATCCGATAGGCGATCACGTCGCCCAGAGTGAATCGGCCAGTGTTGCGCATCGGCTCGGCCACCACCATCAGGATGACCAGAAAACCCGCCAATGCTGCAACCGCGTAGAGCGACCCGTCCATGCCGTACAGCGAGACCAGGCCCGAGAAGCCGAGGAATGCGGCCGCGCTCATCCAGTCGCCGGCGAGGGCAAAGCCGTTCTGGCGCGCCGTGAGGTTGCCGCCCGCCGCGTAAAAGTCGCTCGTCGTGCGCGTGCGCCGCGCGGCCCACCAGGTGATGAGCAGCGTCAACGCCAGAATGACGGTGAAGATGACGAGTGTCAGTGCCTTCATCGCGTGCTCCCCGCGCCGAGCGAGCGAGTCACCGCGTCGGCTTGTGTGTCGAAATCGCGGTTTGCTGTCAACACGTAGCGCACGGACACCATCCAGCACATCAGGTAGGTGAGCAGTACCAGCAGATAGCCCATGTTGAATGAACCAACGATCTTTTGCGCCATGAACGCCGGGGCATAACCTGCCAAGAGTGTCATGGCGATGAGGTACGCGAAGCTGCCACCCAGCAAGGGCAGCACGCAGCGCAGCTTCATGGACATCAGCGTCTTGAATTGCGGGGTTTCGAGGGCGCGATCCCATGTGTCCGCAGACGAGATATCGGAAAGGGGTGGCGCATGCGGGTGATGCAAACCGGGCTGCGCCAAAGTGGATGGGTTCATGCGGTTGTCTCCTGTGGTTGTGGCGGAAGACATCGCAACTCACATGCCAGAATTTGTTCGGGTTTACCCGATGAATCGAGCCTGAAAACCGGGCAAAGCAACGCAATCCAGAGGCCCACCATGCGTTGGCGATGCGTATCGGACGGCTTTCACGCCACGTTGATTCACACTTGGTTCGACGAACCATAAATGACTCAATGACGCCAAGCCCTTTGTGGAATAGCGCTTTTCCCGCGAGGCATCGTCAGATCGCGCCGCTTGAGTCAATTTTGGTTCGGCCGCTATACTGTGGCGAAACTTCAGGAGACAGGCATGAACGCGGCGGCCAAACTCGAACTGGAGCAGTTGCGCGAAACGTGCAGGGACCTCGAGGAAATCTTCAAGCACTCGTTCGACGGCATCTTCGTGACCGACGGTGGCGGGGTCACCCTCTTCGTCAATGAAGGCTGCGAGCGCAACTACGGGTTGAAAGCCGCGGACCTCGTCGGCCGCCACGTGTCGGAGTTCGAGAAGAAGGGCTGGATCCGGCCCGTGATCGCGGGCAAGGTCGCCGAGACGGGACAGCGGATGTCCGCCATGCAGCAGACCCACGAAGGCAAGACCATCATGGTGACCGGCATGCCGCTCTTCGATGGAGCGGGCCGCGTGCGTCGCGTGGTGATCAACTCACGCGACATGACGGAGCTGATCAACTTGCAGCAGGACCTGGCGATCGCGCAGGAAAACTTGCGGCGCGTCGACGGCGAGATCGAAGAGCTGCGCGCGCAAGTCCTCAAGATCGATGGCGTCATCCTGGAAAGCCCGGCGATACGCCGTCTGGCCGAGCTGGCGCTTCGAGTCGCCAAGGTCGATTCCACGGTGCTCATCACCGGAGAGTCGGGTGTCGGCAAGGAAGTCGTCACTCGCCTGATCCACAACGCCAGTCGCCGCGCGGCGGGGCCTTTCATGAAGATCAATTGCGGTGCTTTGCCCCGTGAGTTGCTGGAGAGCGAGCTGTTCGGCTACGAGGCGGGTGCGTTCACCGGGGCGCAGCGACTCGGCAAACACGGTCTGATCGAACTGGCCTCAGGCGGCACACTCTTCCTGGACGAGATCGGTGAGTTGCCGCTTGACCTACAGGTCAAGCTGCTCGCAGTTTTGCAGGACCGCGTTCTGGTGCGCCTGGGCGGAACGCGGCCGGTGGTGGTCGACATCCGCGTGATCGCCGCGACCAACCGTGATCTGCTGGACATGGTGGGCGAGCGCAAGTTCAGGAGCGACTTGTACTACCGGCTGAACGTGGTCCCGATCCATGTCCCGCCCCTGGCGGAGCGGCGCGAAGACATCCTGCCGCTGGTGCGGGCCTTCACCGCCGAATTCAACCGGCAATACGGGCTGAACAAGCGCGTGGCAGAGCGCGTGCTCGGGCGACTGCACGACGCTCCCTGGCCGGGCAACGTGCGAGAGCTGCGCAACGTGGTCGAGCGGCTCATAGTGACGAGCCCCGCCGACCTCGTCGGCCTTGAAGACCTGGACGCGATCATGACGCGCGCGTCGCCGCCGCCGCGGCCCGACGCCGGGTTGCTGCGAACCCGCAGGGACCAGCTGGAACTGGAGTTGGTCGAGGACGCGCTACGCCGTCATGGCAGCACGCGCGCGGTCGCGAAAGCGCTCGGGGTGAGCCAGTCGACGGTCGTTCGCCGGCTTCGCGCCAAGCTGCTCAAAGGTGGCGGGTAGCCGCCGACGCCACCAGAACCCATAACCAGAACACGCATGCGAAATCTCCATTGTTTGTACAGCCGACGGAGTCCGCAGAAGCCATACGGTTGCTGACTATTGGGAAACGCAGCGACTCGTGCGAGAACTGGCCTCAAGTACAGTCATATGCGAATGCCTTGATCGCTGGGGCCTTCTCAACGGGCACTCTACGGCTGCTGGTGTGTCCAATAGTCCGGAATACGTCTCCTGTGGTCGGTCCGTGACGTGAGCAGGAGGCAGTTCTGGCGTGTAAGGCAGTTCAGACTGCTACATTGAGCTTCCACACGTTGAAAGTCGAGGCAAAGAGTGATGCCTGAGCAATGGGACGCGATAGTGATTGGGGCGGGGCAAGCCGGTCCAGCCCTTGCGGCGCGATTGGCACGAGCAGGCCAACGCGTGGCACTGATCGAGCGTCAGCGATTGGGCGGCACATGCGTGAACACCGGCTGCACGCCCAGCAAGACCCTGATTGCCAGTGCTGGAGTGGCACACCTGATCGCCAGAGCCAACGAGTTCGGTGTTTCGATCGACACGCTTCCTTCGGCTGACTATCCGAAGGTTCAGGCGCGTGTCCAGGCAATTTCAAGTCAATCCCGAACGAATCTGACCGAATGGCTTGCCGGGATCGCCGGCGTGTCAATCATTCCGGGGCATGCGCGCTTTGACGACAGCAGCACCGTGTCGGTGGGCGAGCGCCTGCTGTGCGCTCCTCAGATTTTTCTGAACGTAGGGTGCCGCCCGGTCGAGCCACCGTGGGCTCGCGATGCAGGGGTGCCGTTCCTCACGACAGACACTTTCTTCGATCTCAAAGAGCTGCCACGGGACTTGCTGATAGTCGGCGGCGGACCCGTAGGGCTAGAAATTGGTCAAGCACTCCAGAGACTGGGCAGCAACGTAGCCATCGTTGAGCGAGCCGCGCGGCTCCTTCCTCGAGAGGACGAGGATGCCGCCAAAGTCGTCCAGGATGCGCTGTTGGACGACGGTATTCGGCTCTACCTGTCAGCGGATTGCTTTCATCTCCAAGCCACAGCCACTGGGCCTCAGCTAAGCTTTTTGCAGGGCGGCGAACGTGTGCCATTGGATGGCACTCACGTCCTTGTCGCCGTCGGACGTCAGCCCAATACGGAAGACCTCGGTCTGGCCAAGGCCGGCGTGGCGGTTGACGAACGCGGATTTATAACGACCGACGCACAACTGCGCACGTCGCAGCCCGGAATCTGGGCCATGGGCGACGTGAACGGCCGTGGGGCATTCACTCATACGTCGTGGAATGACCACGAGATCGTCGCGAGCACATTGCTGGACAAGCGCGAACGCAGTGCGGATGGCCGGGCCGTTCGATACGCCGTATTCACGGATCCGCCTCTGGCGCGCGTCGGAATGTCCCTGCAGGACGCGTCCCGCAGCGGAAGGGAAGTTCTCGTGGGAACAATGCCGATGACCCGAGTTGGACGTGCCATCGAGCGCGGAGAGACGCGGGGATTCATGCGCGTGCTGACCGATGCGCAGAACGATCAGGTGCTCGGGGCAACGTTTGTCTGCGCAGGCGCCGACGAAGTGATTCATACACTGATAAATGCAATGAGTTCCGGGATGACGGCGCAAAAACTCGCCGACTTGATCGGCATCCACCCCACGGTCAATGAGCTCATCCCGACGCTGCTGCAGGACCCTAGCCCGATCGAACGCCTGCTCTAGCAGCCCTGGTAGTGGATGGGATTAACTAGACGACGGGCCCAAGCACGAGCTACCAATTTCATTGGTTACGTGCTCGGCATGGCGCGGTCGCGACATGCTGACATTCAAGATGCCGCCTGGTGAACTCTCGAAAGGATGTGACTTTGAAAAAACGCTCACAGACATCCACGCAGGAAGTTCAACCAAGCAACTTTCTTCGTCAAGCTATCAACCAGGACCTCGAGCGCCGCACGTATTCGGCTCGTCGCTGGGGCGGCAGCCCCGGCGACGCCCAGCACCACGCCCTTGGGATCCAGGACTGGGCTCGAATTCGCACGCGATTTCCGCCCGAGCCCAATGGCTACTTGCACATCGGCCATGCGAAGAGCATCTGCGTGAACTTCGGCTTGGCACGGGACTATGGCGGTGCTTGTCACCTTCGGTTCGACGACACGAACCCGGAGAAAGAGGACCTCGAGTATGTCGCCAGCATCAAGGACGCGGTGCGGTGGCTTGGTTTCGACTGGGTGACGAGAGAAGGCAGCCACCTCTACCAGGCCAGCGACTATTTTGATTTCATGTACCGCGCTGCTGAATATCTCATTGAGGCGGGCCTCGCATACGTCGATGAGCAGACTGCGGAGCAACTGCGCATCCATCGCGGCGACTTTGCTCGACCGGGCGTTGAGAGCCCCTTCCGGGACCGCAGCCCCAATGAGAATCTGCAGCGCTTTCGACAGATGCGGGCTGGAAATCTGCCTGAAGGGGCCGCAATTCTGCGGGCAAAAATCGACATGGCAAGCCCGAACATCAACCTACGGGATCCCGCCCTCTACCGGATCAAGTATGCGCGCCACCATAACAGCGGCGACAAGTGGTGCATCTACCCCATGTACACCTTTGCGCACCCCATCGAAGACGCGCTCGAGAACATCACCTACAGCATCGCCACGCTGGAATTTGGGGTCTCCTCGTTTTCAGTGCAATAAGTGACGGTACGAAAAGCTAGCACTGG
>NZ_JBMDKH010000037.1:0-13355 GCF_057809615.1 Hydrogenophaga sp. FG152
CGCCAGTGCTAGCTTTTCGTACCGTCACTTATTGCACTGAAAACGAGGAGACCCCGACTTGGAGCCTGTCAGCCTGACGAGCTGGGGCCAGCTCATTCTGGTCACTCACCCCCGTTCCGGCTTTGCCACCGGCGGCGACCTCATTGCAGCCGCGCGCAAGGCACCAGGTAAACTCAACTATGCCTCGCCAGGTGTTGGGACGCCGCACCATCTCTCGATGGAGTTGTTCAAAAACACCGCCAAGGTGTTTCTCACGCACATTCCCTACCGTGGCACGGGCCCCGCCGTCACCGACATGCTGGGTGGCCAGGTGGATGCCATGTTCCTGCCCATTCATGTGGCATTGCCGCAGGTGCGTTCGGGCAAGCTTCTCGCACTCGGCATCGGAAGCGACAAGCGTCATCCGCTGCTGCCCGACGTTCCCACCCTCAGCGAAGCTAAAGCAGGCGACGTCAACGTGGACATGTGGTACGGCATCTTCGCTCCCAAGGGCATGCCTGCGTCGCAAGTCGCCTCGCTCAACCGCGAAATCAACGACATCCTCCGCAGCGAGGATGTCAAAAAGGCCTTCGCTGGGCAGGGAATGGATCCCGCCAGCGACGCACCCGAGGCGTTCGGTCGCCTGGTGGCCAGGGACGCGGACCGGTGGGCCACACTCATCAAAACTCAGGGTATCAAGGCCGAATGAAGCACGAGAACGACATCAGGATTGCGGTGGTGGGGGGTGGCATCGCCGGCCTGGCATTCGCGCTGGCCCTTCACAAGCACGGCCTGGCGTGTGATGTCTACGAGGGCGCCACAGAGGTGAAGGAGATCGGCGTCGGCATCACCTTGCTGCCACACGCGATGCGCGAGCTCGACGCGCTGGGCCTGACAGCCGAACTGGAGGCTGTGGCGATCGAAAACCGCGAGAGCGTGTTCTACAACCGCTGGGGCCAGTTCGTCTACAGCGAGCCTCGCGGCCGACATGCGGGCTACGAATTGCCCGAGCTGGGCATCCATCGCGGCAAACTCCATCGCCTGCTCTGGAATGCCGCGTTGCAGCGCCTGGGTGCCAAGCGGCTGCATGTGGGGCACCGTTGCACCGGCATCGACCCTTTGGATGGCGCGGCCACGCTGCATTTCGCGGTGGGACTGCAGGGCACGCCCGAGACCGTTCAGGCCGACGTGGTGGTGGCTTGCGATGGCGTCAATTCGACCATCCGCCGGCATTTCTATTCCGACGATCGAGTCTGCTATGCAGGCATCAACACCTGGCGCGGCGTGAGCGTGCACAAGCCCATCCTCACCGGCAAGAGCTACATCCGCATCGGATCGATCGACACCGGCAAGATGGTGATCTACCCGATCGTGGACAACGTGGACGGGCAGGGCAACCAGCTCATCAACTGGGTGGCCGAGATCCGCGACCCGCAGGCCGCCATGAACGACTGGAACAAGCCCGGGCGCCTGGACGACTTCCTGCCGACCTTCGAATCGTGGCGCTACGACTGGCTCGACGTGCCGGCGCTGATCAGCTCGGCGCAGCAGGTGTTCGAGTACCCGATGGTCGACAAGGACGCGCTGCCGCGCTGGAGCTTCGAGCGCGTGACGCTCATGGGCGACGCGGCGCACCCGATGTACCCGCGCGGCTCCAATGGCTCGGCGCAGGCACTGATCGACGCTCGCACACTGGCCGACGAAATGGCCGCTTCGCCCAGTGATCCGGGTGCTGCGCTGCAGCGCTATGAAGCGGCACGCCTGGGACCGACGGCCAGAGTGGTTGAGACGAACCGCACGCTGCCGCCCGATTTCATCATCATGAAGGCTGACGAACTCAGCGGTGGCCTTCCTTTTGCCAATATTGATGACTTGATCAGCCAGGACGACTTGCGAGCCATCTCGGACAACTACAAGCAAGTCGCCGGCTTTGCACTGAGAGCCTGATGAGAGGCAACAAGCACAGCAGCCGCGGTTAAACACTCAGAGTTGGAACAGTGCAATGCCTGTGCTTGGCTAGGAGTATAGAGGCTGCATCGTCGAGGAGCTCATGCATCTGCAAGCCAAATCCAGGGCCTTGTGAACTGAGCCAACGATGTATTTGCGACCCGCATTCCATTGCACATACATTTCATTTTTCTACGGAGACAAGTACATGCGTTTCTTACCCTCTTCTGCCGCAGCTGCTTGTCTGATCGGACTGATCGCCGCCACCAGCATGGTGCATGCGGTGGAAACCTCGGACAAGCCGCTGCGTATCGTGGTCCCATTCGCTGCAGGCGGCCTCGCTGATGTGTTGGCCCGCACGTTGGCAGAAGAAATGCGGACCGGGTTTCCTAAGGGCATCCATGTCGAGAACAAGACCGGTGCCGGCGGCAACCTGGGCGCTGCCGAGGTGTTCAACCGGCCACGATCGAGCGAAAGCACCATCATGATTTCGTCTCCGGGTCCGATCGCGATCAACCAGGGGCTGTACGCCAAACTGCCATACGATCCCTCCCAGTGGCTAGCCATCGGAACCATTGCTTCGGTACCGAACGCGCTTATCGTCAGCCCCAATCTGCCAATCAAGACGGCTCAAGAATTCGCGCCTTATGCCAAGCAAAGCGCCGGGAGAGTGTCCTATGCGTCCCAGGGCAATGGCACGACTTCACATTTGACTGCGAGCCTTTTTTCCTCCTTGACGGGAGCAACATTGGTCCATGTTCCGTACAAAGGCGATGCCCCTGCGCTCGCCGATCTATCGGGTAGCCAGGTTGATGCCTTCTTCGGAAGTGTGGGAGCGTCAATCACATTGCACAAATCGGGCAAGGTACGCATTCTTGCGGTGGCAGATGCCAAACGGTCTGCCGCTCTCCCGGACGTGCCGACCTTTGCGGAGATTGGTTTACCGGGTATGCAGTCGGTTACCTGGTACGCGGCGGTGACCGCGCCAAACACGCCTTCCGAAGAAGTTCGTCACCTCAACACCACGCTCAATGAAGCGTTGGCGAGACCAGCCATGCAGGAACGCCTCGCAAAGCTAGGGCTGGACCCGATGCACAACACAACCGCGGCAAGTGCTGACTTCATCGAGCAGCAAACCCAGTTGTGGCAGAAGGTGATTCGCGATGCAAAGGTCACCATCGATTGATCCGATGGCTTTTGTGATACCGCGCCCGTAGGTTGTAGGTCACACTACCAGCAGCCTGAACTGACATCGTTGCTTGAGTACACGAGCACGGTGTTCGCCGCTGACTTCTGCCACCGGATTCGAACCACGCCGGCTCCGCGCATGTTCATGTTCACGTTCACCCAAGGGGCAGTCGCGCCGCCAGTGTGTCACGCGCGCGATTGAGCATCGGCAGGAATGCGTCGCGAAACTCACCCATGCCCATGCGCTCGATCCGCACCGCGATACTTATCGCAGCCACTACCTGCCCCTGGCGGTCGCGCACTGGCACCGCCATCGACCGCACGTCGATCTCCAGTTCGCCATCGCTGCTGGCATGTCCTTCTTCGCGACAGCGTTCCACCAATTCCACTACCAGCGAAAAATCGCAGATCGTTTGCGGCGTCAGCGGCACGCGAGTCATGCTGCGCAGCCGAGCCTGTGCCTCTCGCGGCGGCAGCCCGGCCAGCAGCACACGACCCAGAGCCGAACAGTAGGCCGGCAGACGCGAGCCGATGCCCAAGCCCGCGCTCAGGCTGCGCCGTGCCGTCGAGCGCGCGATGATGATCGCGTCGTCGTCCAGCAACTGCCCCAGCGATGCCGACTCGCGCGTGCGCTCGGACAAGGCGTCCAGCAGTGGCTGAGCCAGCGACGGCATCGGCCGAGAAGACAGGTACGCGTGCGCCACCAGCAGGGCGCGCGGCAGCATCCAGAAACGCTTGCCATCGCTGTCCACGTAACCGAGCTGGTGCAGCGTGAGCAGCGAGCGTCGTGCTGACGCGGGTGACATGCCAGTAAGGCGTGCGACTTCCGACAGCGTGAGGCGGCTGTGCTGCCGGCCGAAGCAGGTGAGCACGTCCAGCCCCTTTTGCAGCGAGGTGACGAAATGGCGGTCGACGTCATTGACCTCTGGCAGCGCATCGGTTTCATTTTTACGCATAGCGCAAATTTAACTTGTTTGCACGCTTGCCTGCCGCGACACTCGAATTCCCACAAGTTCATCGGAGACATTCATGTCCTACTCCTTCTCGCGCCGCCTAGGCGCCGCCCTCGCTCTGGCTTCGTGCCTGATCGGCAGTGCGTACGCGCAGTCGAACAACCAGTTGCTGAAACTGATCGTGCCGTTCCCTGCCGGTGGCACGGCCGACGTGTTGCCGCGCATCCTGTCCGAGAAACTGCGCACGCACTACCCGGGCGGCGTGGTGGTCGAGAACCGCACCGGCGCAGGCGGCAACATCGGCGCCGAAGCGGTGTTCCGCTCCACGCCCGATGGCACCACGCTGCTGGCATCGCCGCCCGGGCCCATCGCCATCAACCACCACCTCTACAAGAAACTCTCGTTCGATCCGACGCAGTGGGTGCCCGTCACGGTCATGGCCACTGTGCCCAACGTGCTGGCCGTGAGCACCAAAGTGCCGGCACAGAACGTGGCCGAGTTCATTGCGTACCTGAAAGCGAATCCCGGCAAGGTGACCTACGCCTCGCAAGGCAACGGCTCCACTTCGCACCTCACGGCCAGCCTGTTCATGCAACTGACCGGCACCGAGATGACGCACATTCCCTACCGGGGCACGGCGCCCGCGCTGGTCGATCTGGTCGGTGGGCAGGTCGATGTCTTCTTTGACAACCTGAGCTCATCCGCACAGTTCCACAGCACCGGCAAGCTGCGCATTCTGGCCGTGGCCGACGCCACGCGCTCGGCTGCCTTGCCGCAGATACCCACCTTCGAAGAATCGAAAGTGGCGGGCATGAACGCGGTGACGTTCTTCGCCGTGGTGGCGCCGCCCGGCACGCCAGCGGCCACCGCCAACCTGCTGCAGAAGCAGCTGGCCGAGGCCATGGCGATGCCCGATGTGAAAGCCCGGTTCGCCGAACAGGGCGCTGAGCCGCGTGGCTGGTCCACCGAACAGACGGGACGCTTCATCCAGGCCGAGTCGGCGAAATGGAACAAGGTCATCAAGAGCGCGAACGTGACGCTGGAGTGAGACAGACCGCCATGCAGGAACAGACCATCCACTGGCGCAGCGACGCGCTCACGCGCATTCCCTACGCCCTTTACACCGATGCGCAGGTGCCGGAGCAGGAGCAGGAAAGAATCTTTCGGGGCAACACCTGGAACTTCCTGTGCCTCGACGCGGACATTCCCGAAGCCGGCAGCTACCGCACCACGTTCGCCGGCACCACGCCGGTGGTGGTGGTGCGCGATGGCGATGACGAGGTGTATGCCTTCGAGAACCGCTGCGCCCACCGTGGCGCGCTGATCGCGTTGGAGAAATCGGGCAAGGCCGAGAACTTCCAGTGCGTCTACCACGCCTGGAGCTACAACCGCCAGGGCGACCTGACCGGTGTGGCATTCGAAAAGGGGGTGAAGGGCGAAGGGGGCATGCCGCCCGATTTCTGCAAGGAAGAACATGGCCCGCGCAAGCTGCGCATCGCCGTGTACTGCGGCCTGGTGTTCGGCAGCTTTTCCGAAGACGTGCCCGACATCGAGGAGTACCTCGGCGACGAAATCTGCCAGCGCATCGAGCGCGTGATGCACAAGCCGGTGGAAGTCATCGGTCGCTTCACGCAGGCCCTGCCCAACAACTGGAAGCTGTATGTGGAGAACGTGAAGGACAGCTACCACGCCAGCCTGCTGCACATGTTCTTCACCACCTTCGAGCTGAACCGCCTCTCCCAGAAAGGCGGCGTGATCGTCGATGAATCGGGCGGCCACCACGTGAGCTATTCGATGATCGACACCACGGCAGAGAAGGATTCCTCGTACAAGGACCAGGCCCTGCGCTCGGACAACGACCGCTACCGCCTGAAGGATCCGTCCGTGCTCGCGGGCTTCCACGAATTCGACGACGGCGTGACGCTGCAGATCCTCTCGGTGTTTCCCGGCTTCGTGCTGCAGCAGATCCAGAACTGCCTGGCGGTGCGACAGGTGCTGCCCAAGGGCGTGGACCGCACCGAGCTGAACTGGACTTACCTGGGCTATACCGACGACACGCCGGAGCAGCGCAAGGTGCGCCTGAAGCAGGCCAACCTGGTCGGGCCGGCCGGCTTCATCTCGATGGAGGACGGCGCGGTGGGCGGGTTCGTGCAGCGCGGCATTGCCGGCGCGAGCGGCCTCGAAGCCGTGGTGGAAATGGGGGGTGACGAATCCGGCTCCAGCGAGGGCCGTGCCACCGAAACCTCGGTGCGCGGCTTCTGGAAAGCCTACCGCCACCACATGGAGGCCTGAGCATGATCGATCTGCTGACCATCGCCGCCTTCAACGCCCGCTACGCCCACACCATCGACAGCGATGCGCTGGAGGCGT
Source organism: Hydrogenophaga sp. FG152 (assembly GCF_057809615.1). Lineage (NCBI taxonomy): Bacteria > Pseudomonadati > Pseudomonadota > Betaproteobacteria > Burkholderiales > Comamonadaceae > Hydrogenophaga > Hydrogenophaga sp. FG152. The sequence goes on from NZ_JBMDKH010000037.1 coordinate 6,438, forward strand.
GGCCCGCCTTCTTCACCGAAGACTGCCACTACCGCATCACCCACGTCGAGAACGAACAGGAAGGCCTGGCAGCCGGCATCGTGTACGCCGACTCGCGCGCCATGCTGGAAGACCGCATCTCCGCGCTGCGCGAAGCGAACATCTACGAACGCCAGCGCTACCGCCATTTGCTGGGCATGCCCATGGTGGAATCCGCCGACGACACGGCGGCGCAGGCGCGCACGCCCTTCATCGTGGTGCGAATCATGGCCACCGGGCAGAGCGAGGTGTTTGCCACCGGCGTGTATCGCGACCGTTTCGTGCGCGATGCAGGCGAGCTGCTGCTGGCCGAGCGCGTGGCCATCTGCGACAGCACGGTGACCGACACGCTGATGGCCCTGCCGTTGTGAGCACCATGCCGACATTGCGCCGCATCGCCCTGGCCGCGGGCGACCCCAACGGCATCGGCCCCGAGATCGCGCTCAAGGCGCTGGCCACGCTCGACGCGGCCCAGCGCGAACGCATCACCGTGTTCGGCCCCGGCGCCGTGCTGCAGCGCGCAGCCGCCGTCTGCGACCTGTCCGCGCTGTGGCCGCAGATCCGACACGTGGAGGCGGGCGCGCTGCCCGACAGCACTGCCGTGCCCGGCCGCATCGATGCCGCCGCCGGCGCGTCCACGGTCGCCTCCGCCACCGCCGCACTGCAGGCTGTGCGCGCGGGCGATTTCGACGTGGTGATCGCCTGCCCGCACCACGAAACCGCCATCCACCAGGCCGGCATTGCCTTCAGCGGCTATCCCTCGCTGGTGGCGCGCGTCTGCGGCATGCCCGAGGACGAGGTGTTCTTGCTGCTGGTGGGCGGTGGCCTGCGCATCGTGCACGTGACCTTGCACGAGAGCGTGCGCACGGCACTGGACCGGTTGACGCCCACGCTCGTCCAGCAGGCCGTGCGCGCCGGTGTGCGCGCCTGCGCCTTGCTGGGCGTGGACGACCCGAGCATCGGCGTGTTCGGCATCAACCCGCATGCCTCCGAAGGCACGCTGTTCGGCCCTGAAGACCAGCAGATCGTGGTGCCCGCCATGGCGGCCTTGCGCGCCGAGGGTTACCGCGTGGACGGACCGCATGGCGCCGACATGGTGTTGTCGCAGCGCCGGCACGACCTGTACGTGGCCATGTTGCACGACCAGGGCCACATTCCCATCAAGCTGCTGGCACCAAATGCGGCGAGCGCCCTGAGCATCGGCGCTGACGCGCTGCTCTCCAGCGTGGGCCACGGCAGCGCCATGGACATTGCGGGACGCGGCATCGCCGATCCCACCGCGCTGCTGCGCACCATTGCACTGCTGTCCGGCGAAGCTTTCTCACAGGCCATCCCATGAGCCATTCCATCGCCATCGAAGGCACCGAAGTCGTCTTCGACAACCCGCCTGGCCAGAGCCTGCTCGACGCCGCGCTGCGCGCCGGCATCGAGCTGCCGTATTCCTGCCGCAAGGGTGTCTGCGGCAGCTGCGTGGGCGGCATCGCATCGGGCGATGTGCGCGGGCTCAACGGCGCCGCAATCCGCAACGAAACCTGCGGCCCCGACCAGGTGCTCTACTGCATGTGCGAGCCCACCACCGACGTCGTGCTGCAGCCGATGTCGTGGAAACGCATCGACCCCTCCGCGCGCAAGACCTTCACCGCCAAGGTGTACAGCAACCAGCTGGCCGCGCCCGATGTGTCGGTGCTCCGTTTGCGCCTGCCCGCTGGGCAACGCGCGAAATTCCAGGCTGGCCAGTACCTGCAGATCCTGCTGGAAGACGGCAGCACGCGGTGTTATTCCATGGCCAACCCGCCGCACGAAAGCGATGGCGCCACCCTTCACATCCGCCATGTGGCCGGCGGACAGTTCAGCGCACGCGTGGCGCAACTCGCCCCGGGCGACCTGCTTCAGGTCGAACTTCCCTTCGGCAACGTGGCCCTGGACATCGAAGACAGGCGCCCGATCGTGTTCGTGGCCGGCGGCACCGGCTTCGCACCCGTCAAGTCCATCCTCGACGACATGGCGAAGCGGCGCGTGCAGCGCGAGATCACCCTCATCTGGGGTGCACGCGAAGCCGATGGCCTCTACATGCGCTCGGCGGTGGAGCGCTGGCAGAAGCAGTGGCCGAGGTTCCAGTTCATCGCAGCCCTGAGCGATGCGCCTGCCGATGCCGCAGGCGACGCTTTCGCTGGTCGAGTGGACCAGGCCCTGCGCGCCAGCTTTGCCGACCTGGCGGTCCACGTGGTGTACTGCTGCGGCTCACCGTCCATGGTGGGCGCCGTGCGCGCCGCGGCCTCCGGCCAGGGACTGCCCGACGAGGATTTTCACGCCGACGTGTTCGTGCCCGGCCCCTCGTCCAAACCAGCATAGCGACTGGCGTCTGTCCAGCTCGCGCTTCCCCGGCTGCGTCGGGGCCACTCGCCGCACCATGCGCAAGGGACATAGCGAGCGTTGGAACAAGGCTTCACATAAGGACAAACCCTGCACACGGGGCATTTTTTCGCATGTCGCAAAAACCGCATTGCGAGGCTGTAGAGGGCATTGAGAATCGCCTCGGGCTCCACGAGCCCCACGCGCTTCGAAACCACGAAAGGAGACATCATGAAATCAAGCATTCCCATCAGCGTCGGCATGCTGGCCACGGCGTTGATCAGCGGCTGCGGTGGCAGTGGCAGTGTTCCAGACAACACCAGCAACGAACCGACTGTGCCCCTTGCGTCCAAAGAACTTTGCGAAGGCATCGCCTCAGGTGCGACCAAGGTGAACTGGCCCAATCAGAACACCGTCGTCAAAGCATCTGTCTGGCATGCGGTGACCCCTGCCACGGCGAATGCCCCCGAACTGCCGGAGCACTGCGAGGTAACAGGCTCGATCAACCAGAGGACGGGTGTCGACGGATACCCCTATGAGATCAAGATGAGACTGCGCATGCCGGCGGACTGGAACGGGCGATTCTTCATGGAAGGCGGAGGAGGCACCAACGGCTCATTGTCAGCGGCGTTGGGAAGTCTGGGAGGTGGACAGACATCGAACGCGCTGTCGCGTCGGTTTGCTACCGTCAGCACAGATGGAGGGCATGACAACGCAGTGAACAACAATCCAGCCGCCCTTGGATCGGTCGCCTTCGGTATGGACCCTCAAGCCCGTCTTGACCATGGGTACAACTCGTACGACCAAGTGACCTTGGCTGGCAAGTCCGCCGTGAGCACTTTCTATGGGCGCGGCCCGGACAAGTCCTACTTCATCGGCTGTTCGGAGGGGGGGCGCGAAGGCATGATGTTCTCCCAGCGTTTCCCCGCGCACTACGACGGCATCGTGGCGGGCGCTCCCGGTTACCAGTTACCAAAGGCGGGCATCAGTGGCGCTTGGACCACACAGTCGCTCGCGCCAGCGGCAGTGGGTGTCGATCCTGATGGAGCGCCTCTCGTGAATAAATCCTTCTCCGACCCAGATCTGTATCTGCTGACCCAGGCTATCCTGGGCAGTTGCGATGCGCTCGATGGGCTGGCCGATGGGATCGTGGGCAACTACTCCGCCTGCCAGTCCTTGTTCGATCCGTCTACAGCCCTCAATCCTGCTACCGGCCAGCCACTGCGATGCACCGGCGCAAAAACCGACGACTGCCTGAGCCCGGTACAGGTTGACGCAATCAAGCGCGCCATGAGCGGGCCAGTGGACACTGCGGGCACCGCGCTCTACAACAAATGGCCATGGGACACCGGGATGAGCGGTCTCAATGGCACCACGTATTTCCAAGGGTGGCGCTCTTGGTGGCTCGGCTCCTATGACAGCAGCACGAACAATGCGCAACGCGTAAACGGGTCTTCGGCGCGTTCGTGGCTGGTGGACTTTGCGACGCCTCCGGAACCTGTGCCCCTGAACCAGGTTGCCACTCGAATGATGAACTTTGACTTCGATGTGGACCCCCCGAAGATATTCGCCACGTCGGGCCTGTTCACGCAACCCAGCATGCAGTGGCATGGTGCGACATCCACCGACCTAAACGCATTTCGCAGTCGAGGCGGCAAGCTGATGCTGTACCACGGGATGGCCGACGCCGCGTTTTCCGCGCTGGACACGATCGCTTACTACGAGAGGCTGAGCACCGCAATGCCCTCTGTCTCGGATTTCTCCCGCCTCTTCCTCGTTCCGGGCATGGGCCACTGCAGCGGTGGACCGGGCACGGACAGGTTCGACATGCTGACGCCTCTTGTCGCTTGGGTCGAGAACGGCACGGCCCCGGCGCGGGTCGAGGCCTCGTCGTCGACGCCGGGTTACTTCGGCGTGAGTGCGCGCAGCAGGCCTCTGTGCCCACATCCTCAGATCGCCCGATACACGGGTAGCGGAGACATCAACGAAGCGACAAACTTCGTTTGCGGCAACCCCTAGTCGAAAAAAAAGCTTCTACCAAGGCGAGCGCATCCACCGTTTGGATCCAGGCTCACTCGCCAGCTTGTCTGGGTAAGGGGCAGGGAACTGGTTCCGACGCACATGGTATCCGTGACTGAAACGGCTGCGGAGCAAACCCCGGCTTCAGCCGCTCCGCAGCCTCTTCTCACGGACTCGTGCAACTGAAGTTCGCCGCCTCATCCGTGCTGCCCGAACCCTTGTACTTCGCAACCTGAGGGTAGGGGCATAGCGGACGGGTGCGCGTCACCGAACGTGAAATGGGTGGCCCCCAGGGCAACCGATATGCCGACGATGATGAACATCATTCCTGTGCTCCAGGAAGTCCGGCACCAAGCGGTTGAAGGCATCGGCATCTTCCCATTGAGCCCTGTGACCGCAGCGGCATGAAAACATGCACGTGCGCGTCCTGAAGTCCAGCGACCCCGGCGCAGGCCAGAATCGAGCAGGACGAATTGATCGTCGCGACGCCACATCACCAGCGCAGCGCGGCGATCTCGTCGAGGCGATGACCCACGTCAGGGGTGGGGCCGACGGCCCTCGCGCTGAAAGAGTTCGCGCACCTGCCCGCGCATCCACCGGTTGGCCAGATCGCGGTGGTACAACTCGTGCCAATACTGTCGCACCTCGAAACGGGAGGACGGGTAAGGCAACTCGTGGATCTGTGCATCGAAGCTGCGAGCCAGGTGCGGCGCGACATCCTCCGGCACCACCGCGAGCATATCGGTCTGCGAGAGGATCGCACTCAGGCTGTGAAAGTGCTGAACCGTCACCTTCACCCGACGTTCGATGCCAGCGGCGCGCAAGTCTCGCTGCACGATGCCCTGGTGCGAGCGCACCTTCATCGCCACTTGCGGTGCGGTGCAAAAACGCTCCAGGGTCAGCCCGCCGTCGGCAAACGGATTGCCACGCCGCGCGATGCAGGTGAAGCCGGTCTCGAACAGCTGCTGCTGGAACAGCGAATCCTGTAGCTCCGGAAAGAAGCCAACGGCCAGGTCGATGTTGCCTGCGGCCATGGCTGCCGGCAGCTCACCCACGGTCAACGACTGCAGCCGCAGCTCGGAATGCGGTGCCATGGAAGCGAGGCGTCGGACCAGTGCCGGCACGAGCGTGAACTCGCTCACGTCGGTCATGCAGAGGTTGAAGGCGCGCTGCGTCGACGCGGCATCGAATGGCACACGCTGCATGACTTCCTCGCGCAGGATGCGCAACCCACGGCGCACCGCCAGCCCGATCTCGGCGCCGGCCGGGGTGGTGCGGCTGGACGACGGCTTTCTCATCACGCCCACGGACGCATGCCTGGGCTTTCTCGATCCCGCGCAACTTGCGCGCACCGACGCCCTTGCACGCCAGATCGGTGGGCTCCCAGCGAGCAAGACGCTGGCGCTTCACGCGCGCATCTACGACAAGGCCGGCCGATTCGACACGGAGACGCGCTGTGTCTTACACACCCACAGCACCCACTGCGTTTCGCTCACGCTCGACCAATCCCGCAGCGAACTGCTGCCTGCGATCACACCCTATTTCGTGATGAAGGTTGGGCATGTGCCCGTTATTCCCTACGACCGTCCAGGTGCTCCGGAAACCGTCAAGGCCGTGGCTGAGGCCATCGATCGTTATGCCGCATGCAGCACTCCGCTGCGGGCTGTGATGCTGGATCGGCTAGGCCCCATGGTCTGGCATGACTCCCCCGTTGCAGCCATGACCGTTCTCGAGGAACTCGAAGAGAGCGCCCGGCTCTCGCGCCTGTGCCCAGACGCCGTACCGCTCGACGACGAGGCACTCGAACAACTGCGTCGCGCTTTCGGCGCGCGCTGGTGAACCATCAACCAGGGAGTCCGCACCTTGCCCCGCTTTGCCGCCAACCTATCCATGCTCTACCCGGAGTTCAATTTCCTTGAGCGCTTCGAGGTCGCTGCGCGCGATGGTTTTAAGGCGGTGGAGTACCTGTTTCCTTATGACCATCCCAGGGAAACCATCGCCCAGCGCCTGGCCGCGAATGGCTTGCGTCAGGTGCTTTTCAATGGCCCGCCCGGGGACTGGAACCACGGCGAGCGCGGAATCGCTTGCCTGCCAGGGCGCGAAGCCGAGTTTCGGGCCGGCATCTACAAGGCATTGGACTATGCGACGGCATTGGCGTGTCCGCGCATTCACGTGATGGCGGGTGTCCTGCCCGCACAGCTCGCTCTCGAGACGGCGCATGCGATCTATCTCAAAAATCTGGCGTGGGCTGCCGATGAGGCAGCGCGAGTCGGGATCGACATCTTGATCGAACCCATCAATACGCGCGACATCCCCGGCTACCTCCTCAACCGCCAGATTGAGGCTCATGCCATCGTTCAGGACATCGGTTCACCTCATCTCAAGGTGCAGATGGATCTCTACCATTGCCAGATTGTCGAGGGCGACGTGGCCGTGAAGCTGCGCGACTACCTGCCATCTGGGCGCGTGGGTCATGGGGTCTCCTCGTTTTCAGTGCAATAAGTGACGGTACGCAAAGCTAGCACTGGC
>NZ_JBMDKH010000038.1:0-10533 GCF_057809615.1 Hydrogenophaga sp. FG152
TAGTGCCTGCCTGGAGGACATCGACTGGCGCGCCAGCCGGGGCCTGAGCCGGGAGGTCATCACCAGTCTGGCCGGCGGGGACTGGCTGCGCCATGGTCACAACGTGCTGCTCACCGGTGCCACCGGTTGCGGCAAGACGTGGCTGGCCTGCGCACTGGGGCAGCAGGCCGCGCGCCTGGGGTTCTCTGTCCTCTACACCCGCGCGCCACGGCTGCTGCAGGAGCTGCACGTGGCCCACGGCGACGGTAGCTTTGGCAAACGGCTGGGGCAACTGGCCCGGCTGGACCTGCTCATCCTGGACGACTTCGGTATCGCACCGATTGCCGCGCACGAGCGAAACGACCTGCTGGAGTTGCTGGACGACCGGGTGGGCACGCGCTCGACGCTCATCACCAGCCAGTTGCCGGTGACGGCCTGGCACGCCTGGCTGGACGAGCCCACGCTGGCCGACGCCATCCTGGACCGCATCGTGCACGGTTCACACAAGATAGCCCTCAAGGGCGAGTCGATGAGAAAGCTCACCAAGACCGCCTGAGCCGCCCGTGCCGAGCACCGTTCCACGCTGATGGCGGACAGTTCGGCTACGATTGCAGCGTCACTCAGGACACCCGCGCAGCGTGTCCGCCATCGCCTGGAACGCTGTCCGCGATGGGAATGGAATCACTGTCCGCCATCAGTGGAATGCGCAGATAAGTCTACTGTTGGTGCGTTCGCTTCTCCTTTCTCAATGACTTCCGGCAGGGCCGTCCTGGGCCGCCTTTTCTGAACGGTCTTGGGTGCTGCGCTGGAATGCTTGAACCGCCAGCTCTCGTTGCCGGTCTCCACGATGTGGCAGTGGTGGGTCAGCCGGTCGAGCAGTGCGGTGGTCATCTTGGCGTCGCCAAATACCTGACTCCATTCCCCGAAGCTGAGGTTGGTGGTGATCAGTACGCTGGTTCTCTCGTAGAGCTTGGAGAGCAGGTGGAACAGCAGCGCTCCACCGGCCTGGCTGAACGGCAGGTAGCCCAGCTCATCCAGGATCACCAGGTCCATGTAGACCAGCCGGTGGGCCAGCTGTCCGGCCTTGCCCTGGCTCTTCTCCAGCTCCAGCGCGTTGACCAGCTCCACGGTCGAGAAGAAGCGCATCTTGGCATAGTCACTCATTTCGTTGCCCATCTGGGACGCTGACGTAACGAAATCTGCGCAGGATTGTTCGTTCATCGCGACCTCCTAGAGATTGCCGCCACCAAGGGTCGAAGGCTAGCTTCCATGGTTGGGTGTAGCTTACGCCCTGGTGGTGGCGGAAATGAAAAAGCCCCGCATTCAGCGGGGCTTGATGGCAACAAACAACAGCGAACGGCTACGCGTCTTCAGGCTTAACGTCCACAATAGTTGCAAACTTGATCTTCTCGTTCGCCGTCAACACACTGACCGAAAGCTGTATGAGTTGGCTCGTTTTGAAGGCATCTCGGACAGTTCCAGCGGCACCGCAGGCGCCAACGCCTGCCATCCGGCCAAGCACTCGGCAAGCCTGGGCTGGGAGATGCCGTCGGCCACGCCGATACGCAGCGGCGGCTGGTAGAGCGCACTCGTTCGGCGCACGGCACACTTGGCGCGCTCGAAGCGAATAAACAGTTTGCGCGTCTCCTGCAGCAACTGGGCGCCCGCCGGGGTCAGCGCCAGGTGGCGCGGCGCGCGGACAAACAGCTTGACGCCCAACTCCGCCTCTAGGTCGCGCACCGCGCGCGACAGCGGTGTCTGGTCGATGTGGATACGCTCTGCCGCGCGGGTGAAATTCAGTTCCTCAGCAACGGCGACGAGGTAGCGCAGGTGCCGCAACTCAATTACTGCAGCCTCGCCGCGCAACTGTTGGACAGTGCGCGGCGAAACAAATGGCAACGGAAATAAAAGTAGCAAGGACGAGTGACAGCTGGCGCGGTGCGGATCATTGTGTTACTCCTTGATGGCTATTGATGACTGCTCGATCGAATCAACCGCCCAGCCAAAGCGCCGGGTGGCAAGTGATGAATAACCCGAAATAGGCCCGCGCGGACAGACATCAGTCCTGTGCTTAAGAAGAGTGATGCACACTGGCGTTGTCGCTGGGCAGAATTCAAAAGGAGATTGATCGACGTCTACTGTCAGCTCAGGAAGCAGCTGCGCACGGTTTGGGCTCGACCTCTTCGGCTCGAAAAACGCTCAGGGGATCGGCGATTGCGCTCGTGCTTCATCGAGAACCGGATGAAAGAGGAGTAGTGTCCTTCGAGCTCGCTGAGCTACCGGATGATCCTGCGGCCGTGGCCAACGATCATGGTATCGACATAGCTTGCACCTGAGCGATCCGCCACACCCGCGAGTGCGGCCTTGCCTTGGCCATCGTCCTGATAGACGACGCCCCAGACCTTCATGCCTGTGATGACGCCGACGTTGACGGCATTTTCGGCTTCCTTCGAAAAACTCGTTCGTACGATGAAGACGAACTTGTTCGTTGGGTCTTTGGTTGCCGGGGCCCCTGATACGGCTCCGATCAGCGGAACCTGGCGCTCATTGACAAGGGCAGAGACGGCCAGGATCCCCGGCGTTCCCATGAATCCGAAGAGGCACAGCACACCCTGATCGAGCATGGCCTTCGCATATCGTACGACCAGAGGTCCCTGTCGAATCTGTCGTCCATCAGTTCAACGCGAATTTTCCTTCCGTGCACGCCCCCGACAACATTCATATCCTCGAATGCGATGCGCGTGCCCTCTCGAAACCCTTAGGCGGTGCTGCCGAGGACGCCCGTCAATGGCAGCGACATACCCAAGACAATCTCGTTTGCGTTGCCAGCCCCAAGGGAAGAGCGCGCAAAGCCTCCAGCGGCAATAGCTGCCACTGCCGCTAGCAGGCGACGGCGCGAACATGCCGCTTGCTCCATGATCACATGAGCCCGTTCAACCGGCTCGCTCAGCAAGTCTGCACCATTTGTGCCCATAGCAGTCTCCTTTGTTAATGGTTCAGCGGGCCATCGGCGATTTGCGCGTGCCGAGCCACGATCGACATCAGGTGCTTGAGTTGGCGGCGCCAGGATTCTTCGTGGCTCGGCGTCCAAGACTCGCTCACGGCGGCCTGCATTGCCTGCACCACCGCCTCGAAATAGCACTCATACATGGACAGAGTCGCGCCATATCCCCGGTGGTCTCCCACTTCCCGCTCGACGATGCCCTCCAGGTACCCCACTTCCTGTGTGCATTCCAGGATCATCGTCCGGGTTTCATTGAACATCCGCCCCGGCCGAGGGCATCGTTCCCGAACAACGCACGGGCGTCTGGCCTGAGTGCAAAGAATCGTTCGTACACCAGCGGCACGAGATCATCGACTCGCTCAGCTGCCAGTTCAAGGGACTCATGGATCGATAGCAAGTCAGACAACTTCATCTCCAAGTCGTTGGCTCGTTTGCCGACCGACGTGCATGGCTGCACGCGGCGGGCGTCAGATCGGCGCGGGCACAGCTAGACCACGGCGACAGGGCTTTCCGCGACGAATGAATCGCTGAAGAACTGCGTCGGCGGCAGTCCTCGCTGATCCTCGAGGGCCGTGCGCACGGCCCGCACCATGGCCGGCGCGCCGCAGGCGTAGACGTCGAAGTCCTGCACCGAGTCGAAGGTCTCCAGCACCGCCTGGTGCACCCGTCCCCGCCGTCCACTCCATGCCATCGCATCAATCGGGGCGCTGATGACGGGTTCATAGCGCAGCGAGGGGCGCTGCCTGAGCCACTTCTTCACCACTTCGGGCGCATACAGGCCAGCGGGCACGCGTGCGCCCCAGAACAGGGTCATCGGCCGCTCGATGCCGCGCTTGATGATGTCATCGATGATGGACTTGACCGGCGCGAAACCCGTTCCACCGGCAATGAACAGCAACGGACGGTCGCTCTCCTCGCGCAGATAGAAGTCGCCGTGCGGGAGTTCGATTTGCAGCACATCGCCCTTGGCCAGATTGGGAACGACGCCTGATGTGAAGCCGCCACCGGGCATATGCCTGATGTGCAGCAGAACACCGTCGTTCTCATGCGGCGCGTTGGCCATCGAGAACGAACGCCGCTGCCCGTCGGGAAGAATGACCTGCAGGTACTGGCCAGCGGCGAAGCGGGCTCGCACGCCTGTCGGAAGCCGCAGGTGGAGGATCGAGACGTCGCTGGCGACGAGCTGGTTGCGGAAGACCGTCGCCGAATAGGTCTTGCGTGCGTCGGGGTCGATGCGGTGCCAGGACCGCGGCGCGATCAGAAGATCGCTGGCCGGCTGGGCGCGGCAGAACAGGTGTTCATCGGGCGCGTTGATCCCGGCCTCATGGCCGCCTCCTCCGGTACCGACCACCAGTTCTCCCGCCAGCACCCTGCCCTTGCAGTTTCCGCAGGCGCCCTTGCGGCAGGAATAAGGCATCTCGATGCCATGTTTGGCCGCCGCGTCCAGCACGGTCTGCCCCGCTTCGGCGTCGAACTTGACGTCCGTGCCGTCGATTCGAATTTCATAGCTCATGGCGCCCTGCCTTTGGTTGTCGCCGGTGCTGCCACATGGCCCAGCATTGCGACGGTTTCGATCATGGCCCGGGCCGAGGCCACGCCTTTTCCGGCAATGTCCATTGCACTGCCGTGACCCACACTGGACAAAAGCACGTCGGCACCGATCGAGATCGCGGAAGCGCGCTGCGGGCTGAGCAGCTTGATCGGGATGTGTCCCTGGTCGTGAAAGATCGCGACGTAGAGATCGTGGGCACGCGAAGCCAGCAGCATGTCCCCGCCCGCCGGCCCCGTGACGTCGAGCCCTTCTGCACGCAGTTGTGCAGCCGCGGGCTCCGTGATGGCACTGTCCTCGGTGCCAAAAAGACCGCCCTCGCCCGCATGGGGATTGATGCCCATCAGCGCAATGCGCGGCGTGTCGATGCCAAGCCGGGCCAGGGCCCGAACGCCCGCATGTGCTGCATCAGCTACAAGCTTGGGCGACAGCCGGCGCAGCGCGTGTTGCACGCTCTCGTGCAGCGTGACATGGACGATTCGCAATCCGCCTCCGATCAGCAACAGGAACACGCTGTCCTCGGGCTGGCCGCACACACGCGCCACCAGCGATGGGTAGCCCGAAAAGACAATGCCAGCCTGTGCGATCGCGGTTTCGTGATGGGGCGCGGCGACCACCGCATCGAACCGTCCGCGCTGCGTGGCCTCGATGGCGCGCGTGGCAGCATCGACGGCAGCAGCGCCCGCCTGGGCGTTGATCTCGCCGGGCCTGAATCCATCCTGCAGGACAGGCGCGGATGGCTCGACTGAGGCCACCGCCAGCGCCTCTCCCAAGCCCAGCATATCGGCGGTGTCGCGAAGAACGTTCGCCGGCCCGAACAGCGTGAGCGCCACGTCATCGCGCCCGGCATAAGCGGCCACCGTCTTGAGCGCGATCTCCGGCCCGATGCCGTTGGGGTCCCCAACGGGAATCGCGATGCGGCTGACGGTTCCTTGTGTCACAGGGGAACGGCCAACAGGGTGTCGAAGCGGCTGCTGTCGCAAACCACGACGCGGCGCTTGAGTTGCAGCTTCTCGCCGTTCAGGTCGAACACATCCTTGTAGAGGCCTGTGGCGTACAGGAAGGTTTCATCGCCCTGGACGATGCGCACGACCAGGAAAGGCGTTTCGCACTCGGCTTCGTTCGCGTCGCTGCGCACAACGTGCGGGAGCCCCACCATGTGGCGGTAGGTCTGACGCTCGTAGACATTGGCATGGCGCAGCGCCGTGATGCGGTCCTCCAGCATGCCCCGGGACGTCGCGTACATCAGCCCGGCCGCAAGGCCCGTGCGGTCGTTCTCCGCGCTGGTCACCCGGTAGTGGCACACATCCGCAAAAAAGCCTGGCCAGCTCTCCAGGTTGTCGCTGTCGATGCAGCGGGTGTAGGACGCATTGAAGTCCAGCAATTGATCGCGCAAACTGAGTTTTTCCATTTCGATTTCCTTCGGTCTTCAAACGCCCATCAGCACGCGGTATTGCTTCCAGAAGCCCCTCACGGCAGCCTCCGTGGCACGCGAACTGCTCGAGGCCGTGCTGTCGCCGCCCATCTCCAGCACCGCCTGTTCGGCCCGCGTGCCTGCAATGCCGCGCTGCACGAAGCCGCCGACGGCGCCGTCCTCCATCGACACGAATCCCGCCGCCCCGATCAGGTTGGCCTGCTTGAGCCGGACTTCGCGCTGCGCCGGCGTGTCGGACACGTAGCCGATGTAGGTCCAGTTCAGATCGGTCTTGTCGATGCCGCGCGGCAGCACCTGGCGGATGGCCAGGCAGTTCTGGATCTGCTGCAACACGAAGCCCGGGAACACCGACAGAATCTGCAGCGTGATGCCGTCATCGAACTCCTTGAAGCCCTGCAGCAGGCTGGGGTCCTTCAACTGGTAGCCGGACTGGTCGGATCGCAGCCCCTGGTCCTTGTAGCCGTCGAAGCCATCCTCGTCGACCTTCGAGTAGCTCACGTGATGAGCACCGGTCTCGCTGACGATGACACCGCCCTCCTGGGACAAGCGATTCAGCCGGAAGGTGGTGAAGAACAGGTGCAACAGACTGGCGTGGTAGGTGTCCTTGACGTTCTCGTAATAGAGCTTCCAGTTGTTGGGAAGCGCCTGGGTGAAGCGCCCGATCACCTCCACCGGACGGCCCAGCACCCGCTCGATGCGCGCGCAGATCTCGTCGCCCAGGTACTCCTCCAGTGGGTCCACGTCGTCGCTAAAGCTGCCGAACACCAGGCCACAGAAGATCGCCACGCGCAGCTTGGTCGGGTGATGGTGGTCCTTGCAGAAACCTTCGGGCATGCCGCCCGCACCGTTGACCCCGCCTTCGAATGCCACGCCCTTGAGGTCGCCCTTGAGGCTGTAGGTCCAGGCGTGGTACACGCACTGGAAGTCCTTGGCGTCCTTGCCCGACTTCTCCAGACAGATCAGGGCGCCGCGGTGAGTGCAACGGTTCTCGAACGCGTAGATTTCGCCATCCGCATCGCGCGCCACGACGACCGGAGTCTCGCCGACGAAGGTCGTCCTGTAGTCCCCGCTTTCGGGGATCTCGTTCTCGAGGCAGAGATAGTTCCAGGTATCGCCGCGGTAGATGTTGCGCTGCTCGTCGGCAAAAACCTGATCGTCGCGGTACACCGCCAACGGGACACGGGTTTCACCTTGAGGAATCCATTGGATAGTCGAAGTCTGCATGTTGAGTCCTTTGAGAGATTGGGTGAGCTGGAAGTGAGGGAGTCAATCGACCGTGATCTTTGCGGCCTTGATCACTTGAGCCCAACGAGCGGTTTCCTCGCGCACGAAGCGATCCATCTGTTGCGGCGTGCTGCCGACGACTCGCGCACCCCGCTTGGCAAAGTTCGCCTGTACGTCGGGCAGCTTCAGGGCATCCACGAAGACACGGTTCAACGCGCGCACCATGTCATTGGGAGTTCCCGGGGGCGCGACCACGGCAAACCAAGTCACCGCCTGCATGGCAGACAACCCTGCTTCCACGAAGGTTGGGACTTCCGGAAGCACCTCGGAGCGCTTCGTGTCAGTGACGGCAAGGATCCGAATCTTGCCGCTGCGGTGCAACGGCATCGACGAAGTGAGGTTGTCGAAGAACACATCGACCTGGCCGCCCAGAAGATCCGTCAGCGCGGGCGCTGTACCCTTGTAGGGCACGTGGATCATCCGTGTACCCGTCAGGGACTCAAACAGCGCTGCTGTCAGATGCGACGTCGAGCCATTGCCCTGCGAGGCAAAGGTGACCTTGTCCGGATGGGCTTTCACATAAGCGAGGAACTCCTGAACCGTCTTGGCGGGAAACGAAGCACTCACCGCAAGGACATTGGGTACCTCGGCCATCACTGTGACGGGCATCAGTTCGTTCGAGTCGTAAGCGAGTTTGGGGTAGAGGCTGCGGTTGATCGCAAGCGGGCCGGGTGGCGAAGCCAGCAGCGTGAAACCGTCGGGTTTAGCCTTGGCCACCTGATCGGCGCCGATGTTCCCTCCCGCACCTGGCCGGTTCTCCACCACGACCCCTTTCGGGAAGTGCGGTCGAATTTTCTCGGCCAGGATGCGCGGCAAGGCGTCGGCCGTGCCGCCCGCGGGGAACGGAACGACCAAGAGCAACGGCGCAGCGTTCAGGTCCGCTGCCTTGGTGTGCCAACAGATGGCAACCGCTGACAACAGGATTGCGAGGCGAAGTATCGGCTTGGTAGAAATTTGCATGTTGAGTCCAAGAAAAATGTGAGCGAGATGCTGAGAGGGGTACGGCTTTGCTCAGACCCCGAGGTACTCGGCCAGTCGGTCGGGTTGCGAACGCATTTGTTCGCCGGTGCCTTCGAGCACAACCCGCCCCTTGACCAGGATCAACCTCGTAGTGCGGATAGGGGTTGTCGAGGGCGTCCTCGGCATAAGGGTCGAAGTCGGAAATCGGCGCATCGACGCGGGACGGCTCGTGGGAAAGCGCGGTTGTCATGGGCATGCCTTGTCTCGTGGCTATAGAAATCTGAAAGGGGCTACACCGCCCTCTTGTGCAAGTGGTCAAAGCTTAAGAGCTGCCTTGCATTGGGTCAACGATTTCGCGTATAAAGTGCGGATACCGTACTTTATGTTTGTCTTCACCAATCCCCGAGATAGAAGGATCACGATGGAAATCGAAGAGAAGGAATACGTGATGGGTCTCGAGAAAGGGCTCGCGATCATCGAAGCCTTCGGACGGCGCAAAGGGCCAATGACGCTCACGCAGGCCGCAGAAATCACCGGCCATACGAAGGCGTCGGTGCGGCGCTGTCTGCTGACGTTGTGCAAGCTCGGGTATGCGGCGCAGGTGGGAAGGCAGTTTCAGCTGGCCCCTCGCACACTGCGTCTTGGCCATGCCTACGTCAGCTCGGACCCATTGACGAAAATCGCGCAGCCGATTCTGGAGATGACTAGCGAACGCACCAAGGAGTCGGCTTCGGTGGCCGTGCTCGATTCGCAGGATGCGGTGTTCGTCGCTCGCTCAACGCACCGCCGCAGCCTATCCAGCGGGCTGGGCGTCGGTGCACGGCTGCCCGCTTATTGCAGCGCCACTGGCCGCGTGTTGTTGTCTGCACTTCCCAAGACCGACGTGGAGTTCCTTCTCAACCGCATGTCACGCCCGGCCTTTACCCCACGCACCCTCACGAACATCCGGGACATCCTGCGCGAGATACAGGTAGTGCACACGCAAGGCTATGCGATCAGCGACGAAGAACTCGAGATTGGTCTGCGCTCGATCGCGGTGCCCATCCGCAACGCAGCGGGCGAGATGATCGCGGCGCTGAGCCTATCGGTCTCAACCAGCCGCATGACGCGAGCATCCATTGTCGAGAAACTGCTACCGGAACTCGAAACGGCCCGGAGAAACTTTGCAACGTTGCTGTAAATCGACCACATGCCACTCAGCTGCCGCCAACAACAATACGAAATCGACATCGCCTCCGAGATCAAACGCGATCTGCCGTCCGGTAGTGAGCCTGGAAGTCGACATTGTCCACGGGCGAGCAGCATCGGCAAGTTCTAGCCGATGCACTGCGGTCAGATGCCGATACCGCGCCGGTGACCGAGCTGCCAAGTGACCGACTGTCCGCGCACAATCGCCGACACCTGCAGCCCTAGACGTTGTTCGATCACGGGTTTCCACGGCACCAAATGAAAGCCCATGCCGTCATCAAGTATGGCAAAGTGGCCGCTGGCGAGCTGGATGGACTGGCGGTAGACGCCGCTGACGCGTTGCCCGTCCTGCACCGGGTGCCAGGCCTTGCCGATCTGCTGCTGTAGGCTCTGGCCCACCGAGGCCAGTTCGCGATCGCGCAGGGTAGCTAGCAGGTTGCGTGCCAGAATGATGCGCTGACCCCAGGGCTCGGCCAGCCCCTGCCCGGCCAGGAAATCCACACGCTGGTCCATGGCCTCGCGCACCTGCGCACCAAAGCCCTGGCCGGTTGGTTGTAGGCCTTTGGCGCCATCCGCCACCAGGCCGCGGTCCAGCCAGGTCGCACCCATCGCCTTGATCTGTTGTTCAACGGACAGGTGCGAACGCAGTTCGATAGAGTGTCCTGCGACCTTCTGCGCATCGTGCTGCCTGGCCTTCTGCAGCAGATCGGCCGGCACGGCCCAGACGCCATCGGCCGTACGCTCCACGTAGCCACTGCGGCACAGTGCTTCGAGCCGACGCACGTGGACCTAGGACGTGGCCTGCGGGTCGCGGTCACTGGCCTGCGCGAGCTGGGCCTGGTGGCTGGCCGCGGTGCAGATGCCGTCCCTGGCCGCCGCCAGGATGCTGCGGTCTACGGCCCTCTCCTGCGCTGGCGGCTTCGCTTCCAAGATGCCGCCGATGGGCAGTCCGGCCAGGTCGGCACCGGCTGGCAGCTTCAGGTAGTGCGCCCGGCCGTCGATGCCATCAACCACCAGATAGGGTCGGTCGTGCAGTTCATCGTCCAGGCCCTTGGCCGCGATGCGCCCGATGACGTGCGAATCCGCAGATGGGTCGGTCATCAGTTCCCGCTGCTCGCCCTTCATCGCCCGATG
>NZ_JBMDKH010000039.1:0-9173 GCF_057809615.1 Hydrogenophaga sp. FG152
CCCCCCCCCCCCCGGGTCGCAAGTTCGTCGGCGTCCTGCGCCGACAGGCGCAGATCCGTGAAGCGCGTGGCGATGCCGCCGAGCCGGGCCAGGCCTTCCACTGCTTCGATCAGTGCCAGCGCGTCGTGCTGCTCGTTGCCGGTGCTCGCGATGTCCAGCGCGCGTGCCGCCTCCGCGTAAGGGCGGGCGTGGGTCTGTACCGTGTGGCGCGCCACCACGCTGAACACCGGGGCCAGCACTTCCGCGTGCGTGAGGTGCACGCGCGCTTCGAGCGGCGTGCACATGCCGTGCACCGCGTCCACCTTGTTCAGGCCGATGGCCACGCCCGCGAGGTAGGCGCCCATCTGCATGTCGGCGCGGGCCTGCAGGCTGTCCGGTTCCCGCAGCACGGCGGGCAGGGCTGGCAGGCAGATGCGCAGCGCGTGCAAGGCCAGGGCCTTGCCGACCGGGGACGGGTCGGTGTTGACCCAGGTGCCCAGCGCGTGCAGCACCGCGTCGAAGCCGCCGTGCGCGGTGGGGCGGGGCGGCAGGCCCAGCGTCAGCGAAGGTTGCAGTGCCACGATGGCGGGGCGGGTGCGCAGCGAGCGGTACAGGTGCTTGCGGCCGTCGTCGCCCTGGATCAGCGCAGCCGAGCTGCTTTCGCTGCCGGTGCCCGAGGTGGTGGGCACCGCCAGCAGCAGGGCGTCCTCGGGCGTGGCGGGGGCGTCGAGCCAGGCCCGGCCGCGCGGCGCCTGCAGTTCCTCCACGTCCAGGCCGCCGGCCAGGCCGGCCAGGACCACCTTGGCCACGTCGATCGCGCTGCCGCCGCCCACGGCGATGAGGCTGCCGCAGCCCAGGCGCCGCGCCGTCTGCAGCGCCTCGCGCACCTGGGTCAGCGTGGGGTTGGGCACCACGCCGTCGTACACCTGCCAGGACAGCCCGGGCACGGTGGCGAGCGCGGCCTGCACGGCGGGGCCGACGGCGCGCCACACCACCGGGTCGGTGATGACCAGGGGCTGGCGCAGGCGCGCGCCGGCCACCTGCACGGCGCGCTCCAGCGCATCGGGGCCCCAGTGGCTGTCGCCGGGCCAGGAAATGCCGCCGCCGGTGGCCAGGGTGGCCACGGGCTGAGGCAGGGGGTTGATTTTGTCTGTCATTCTCTTTATAATTTGCATGGCGAATTGATAACTCGCTAAGTGAATTGATCATACGAAAGGTGGCATCCCCATGTCAAGCACCGACACGTCCACAAGTCCTGTGGGCGAACCCCCGGAGGCGGCCGAACCCGACCGCCAGTTCGTCACGGCGCTCGCGCGCGGGCTGGAGGTGCTGCGTTGTTTCGACGCCGAGCGGCGCATGCTGGGCACCACGGAAATCGCCCACCTGACAGGGCTCGCGCAGCCCACGGTCTGGCGGCTGTGCCACACCTTGCAGAAGACCGGCTTCCTGAGCCCGGTGCCGGGCAAGGACAAGCTGCAGCTGGGCGCGGCGGTGATTGCGCTGGGCGCGGCCGCGCTCGCCGGGCAGGAGGCGCTGGAAGTGATTCGCCCACGGCTGCAGGCATTGGCCGACCGCTACCAGGTGGCCGTGGCCCTGGGGCGCCGGGACGGCGACAGCATCGTCTACCTGCTGCGCTGCCAGGGCAATTCACCGCTGCTGATGAACCTGCGCGTGGGCTCGCGCATTCCGCTGTTCCACAGCGCGATCGGCTGGGCCTACCTGGCCTCGTGCACGCCCGACGAGCGCGCGCGTCTGCTGGCCGAGGCCGGCGACGCGGCCGCCGATCCGGCGGAGCAGCAGGCACTGGCACAGGCCATCGCGCGGTACCCGGAGCGCGGCTTCACGTACCACGAGCGCCCTCGGCACCAGATCAACACCGTCGCATCGGCCATCGAACTGCCGGCCGGTGAACGCTATGTGATCAGCTGCGGCGGCCCGGCGACGCTGCTGCCGCAGCCGCTGATGCTCAGCGAGGTGGGGCCGCTGTTGCGCCAGCTGGCGCTGGAGCTCCATCCGATCCTGCTGATGGGGCGGCACGTATGAGCGCGGGCGTCACGATTCCGGACCGTCTTCCCACGCGCATCACCGAGCTGCTGGGCATCCGCTGGCCCTTGCTGCTGGGCGGCATGATGTGGCTGTCGGACGCGCGCCTGGTCGCCGCCATGGTGCGCGCTGGCGGCATGGGCTTCATCACCGCGCGCAGTTCGCGCTCCGACGAGGCGTTCCGCCAGGCGCTGCGCGACTGCCGGGAATGGACCCAGGGCCAGCCCTTCGGTGTGAACCTCACGCTCTCGCGCCGCGTGGCACAGAACGATGTGATGCTCACGCGCCTGCGCATCGCGCTCGAAGAGGGCGTGCGGATCTTCGAGACGGCGGGGCTGCCGCCCACGCCGCTGTTGCCCGCGATCAAGGAAGCCGGCGCGGTCGTGGTCCACAAGTGTGCGCACGTGCGCCACGCGGTGGCCGCACAGAACATGGGTGTGGACGCGGTCACGCTGGTGGGCATGGAAGAGGGCGGCCACCCGGGCAACAACCAGCTGCCGACCTTCCTGAATGGCGCGTATGCGCTGGAGCGACTGCAGGTGCCGCTGGCGCTGGGTGGTGGCATTGGCCACGGCCGGCAGATCGCCGCCGCGCTGGCCCTGGGGGCGGATGCGGTGGTGATGGGCAGCGTCTTCACCGCGGCGGTGGAGACGCCCGCGCACGAGGCCTACAAGCAGCGCGTGGTGAATACCGACGAACATGGCACCCGCGCCGTGCTCGGCAGCCTGGGCGACACCTGGCGCATCATCGACAACGACAACGCGCGCAAGGTGGCTGCGCTGGAGCAGACGGGCGCGAACAGCTACGCGGCGTTCGGTGAGCTGATCAGCGGCGAGCGCACGCAGACCCTGGCCTACCAGGCCGGCCAGCACGAGGAAGGCATGCTCTCCATGGGGCCCGCCGTGGGTTTTGCGCGCGCGATCGAGCCGGTGGCCAGCATCGTGCAGCGGCTGCAACGGGAGTGCGTGCAGGCCTGCGGCCGATTCCAGCGCCTGCAGGTGTCGGCTTAGGCGCGCCGCTCAGGCCCGACGCGCATCCCCGCCTGCCAGGCGCGGACCTGGTCGACGATGAAGTCGATCAGGGTCCGTGTGGCCAGGGTCTGGAAGCGGTTCGGCATGCGCAGCAGGAACATGCGCGTGCCGAACACGCTCAGCCGCCAGTCGTGAAGGGCCGTGACCACGCGGCCCTCGGCGACATCCTGGTCGATGACGTAGTCGGGCACCAGCCCCACGCCCAGGCCGGCCAGGATGGCTTCGCGCAGGAACTGGAAATTCTCCGAGGCGAGGGTCGGGCGCTGGCTCAGCTCGCGCCGTTCGCCGTCGCGGTAGGCCGAGATCCGCAGCTCGCGGCCGGAGACGGCGGAGGTGATCAAGGGCACGCGCTCCAGCTCTTCCAGCGTGCTGGGCATGGCATGCAAGCGCGCATGCTCGACCGAGGCGCAGACGGCGTAGCGCACCGCCGCCAGTTCCGTCGCCACCAGCTGCTGCGGCGGCTCGGACATCACCCGCACCGCCACGTCCACCTCCTCGTGCAGCAGGTCGTCGACGCGGTTGTCGAACAGCAGCTCCAGCGCGATGTCGGGGTACCGGCGCTTGAACTCGATCAGCCAGCCCGACATCACCAGGTGCCCGAAGCCGGTGGGCACGCTCAGGCGCACCGAGCCGTGCAGCGAGCGCCCGAAGGTTGTCACCGACTCGCGCGCCGCCATCAATTCGTCGCGCACCACCTTGCCGTGCCGGTACAGCCGCTCACCGACCTCCGTCAGCTCCACACGCCGGCTGGTCCGCCGCATGAGCTGCTGGCCCAGCGACTTCTCCAGCTGGGCCAGGTGGTAGCTGATGTTGGCCCGGCTCATCTTCAGCTGGCGGGCGGCCAGGCTGAGGTTGCCGGCCTCGACGATGCCCACGAAGAGCACAAGCGCGTTGGAGTCCATGGGGTGATATGTCAAAAATCCTTGACGTATTGTTCATGATTATTGTGATTGTCAAGCGGCTTCGATGGGTCAACAATCCGGCTCCCCCACAGGAGATGCCCCATGTCGCTGGACCCGGAAACCTTTCAATTGCTCAAGGAAAGCGTGCACCGCTTTGTTCGCGACCGGCTGATGCCCGCGGAAGACGAGGTGGAGGCGCGCGACGAGGTGCCGGCCGACATCGTGGCCGACATGAGGGAACTGGGGCTGTTCGGCATTTCGATTCCCGAGGCATTCGGCGGCATCGGGCTGAGCCTGGCGCAGGAATGCGAAGTCGCCCACGAACTGGGGCACACCGCGCTGGCGTTCCGCTCGGTGGTGGGCACCAACATCGGCATCGGCTCGCAAGGCATCCTGATGGATGGCACACCCGCGCAGAAAGCCGAGTACCTGCCCCGCATCGCCAGCGGCGAGCTGATCGTGTCCTTTGCGCTCACCGAGCCCGATGCCGGCTCGGACGCGGCCTCCCTCAAGACCCAGGGCGTGCGCGACGGCAGCGACTACCTGCTCAGCGGCACCAAGCGGTTCATCACCAACGCCCCGCGCGCCGGTGCCTTCACCCTGATGGCGCGCACCGAAGGCGCGGGCGCGGGAGGCATCACGGCCTTCATCGTCCCCGCGGGGCTGCCGGGGCTCTCCCTGGGCCCGCCCGACAGGAAGATGGGGCAGCGCGGCACCAAGACCTGCGACGTGTATCTGGATCAGGTGCGGGTGCCCGCCGCGAACATCATCGGCGGTGAGCCCGGCAAGGGCTTCAAGACCGCGATGAAGGTGCTGGACCGGGGCCGCCTGCACATTTCGGCGCTGGCCTGCGGCATGGCCAGCCGCATCCTGCGCGAGAGCATTGCCTACGCGCAGCAGCGAAAGCAGTTCGGGCAGCGCATTGGCGATTTCCAGCTGGTGCAGGCCATGCTGGCCGACAGCCAGGCCGAACTGCAGGCGGGCTGGGCGCTGGTGCAGGCGGTGGCCGCGCGCTACGACGCCAAGCCCTTCGGTGCGCCCGATGCCGAGGTGAGCATGCAGGCCTCGTGCGCCAAGATGTTCACCACCGAGATGGTGGGCCGCGTGGCCGATCGTGGCGTGCAGATCCACGGTGGCTCGGGCTACATCAACGACTACAAGGTCGAGCGCTTCTACCGCGACGTGCGCCTGCTGCGGCTCTACGAGGGCACGACCCAGATCCAGCAGGTGGTCATCGGCAAGCACCTGATGAAGGCAGGCTGAGCACGGCCGCGCCCGACCGGCCCTCGGGCGGCGCAACGATCTCGCCGCATTGTCGAAACGCTTCGTCGCTGATGGTCACGGTTTCACCTCCAGAGCTTCAGGTGCTGCATTGCTTCGCAAGCTGGCCCCTGTTCATGGCCCGTCACTGCCTGCGATGAGCGACCCGCTTCTCGAAGACACCTGTTGGATCTGCTGCCGCAGCCAACGCCGCAAGGGGTCGGCGTCGGTGCGTTCGTGCCAGATCTGTTTCACCTCCACCCGGGGCAGGTCGATCGGCAGCGGGTGGATCTGCAGATCGGGGTCGCGTTGCGCGGCCTCTTCGGCCACCGAGCGCAGGCAGGTCAGCAGAAAGGCCGTGTCCCGGACCAGGCGGGTCGGGGCCAGGAAGCTGGAGAGGCCCGCCGCGATGCGGCGGCGCAGACCCCGCGCCTCCAGGGCGCGGTCAACCCGCCCATGCAGATCGCCAGTGAGCGTGGTCAGCAGGTGTTCGCAGGCCAGGAATCGTTCGAGCCCCAGCGGTCCTCCGTTCAAGTGGGGGTTGTGGCGCGAGGCCAGCACCACGAAGTCTTCGCTGAACAGGCGCTGCTGGCGCAGCGTGTCGGGCAGCTCGTCGTAGAAACCCGCGATGGCGAGGTCGCAGCTGCCTTTTTCCAGTTCCTCGCGAGGCAGCTGGCCTCGCGTGTTGTGCGTGATCAGGATGACCCCGGGCGCCTGGGCGCGCAGCCGGGGCAGCAGCCCGGGCAGCAGGGTCTGTTCAAGGTAGTCGGTGGTGAAGAGGTGCAGCCGCTCGTTGCGCGAGAGGAAGTCGCTGCCTTCGCTGCGGTGGTAGAAGGCCTCGATGTCGCCCACCAGCGCCTGCACCTGCGGCGCGAGTTCGTGCGCCCGGGGCGTCGGCGTCAGGCCGCGCGGGGCGCGCACGAAGAGCGGGTCGCCCATCTCGTGGCGCAGCTTGGCCAGCTTGTGGCTCAGCGCGGGCTGGCTCAGCGCCAGGCGTTCGGCCGCGCGCGAGGCGTTGCGCTCCTGATAGACCACGTGGAAGACCCGCAGCAGGTTGAGGTCCTTGCTGTCAATATTCATTTATTGAATTCCAAAGATCGAATATTTCGACTTTTCGAATCATAGAAGCGTCCCGATCATCGCGCTCAACCCATTTCAACCACGGCCCGCGGGCCTCGAAAGGATGCGCGATGAAGAAGATTTTGATGGTGCTGACCTCCCACGACCGGCTGGGCGACACCGGGCACAAGACCGGTTTCTGGCTGGAGGAGTTCGCCGCCCCGTACTACCGGTTCAAGGACGCGGGCGCGCAGGTCACGCTGGCCTCGCCCCTGGGTGGGCAACCGCCGATCGACCCCAAGAGCCACGAAGCCGATGCCCAGACCGAAGCGACGCGCCGCTTCAACGCCGACGCCCAGGCCCAGGCCGCCCTGGCCCGCACCCTGCCTCTGGGCGACGTGAACGCGCAGGACTTCGACGCCGTGTTCTACCCCGGTGGTCACGGGCCGCTGTGGGATCTGGCGGAAGACACCCGGTCCATCGCGCTGATCGAACGCTTCCTGGCGCAGGACAAACCGGTGGCCGCGGTGTGCCATGCCCCCGCCGTGCTGCGCCATGTGAAGGACGCGCAAGGGCAGCCGCTGGTGCGCGGCCGCCAGGTCACCGGCTTCAGCAACAGCGAGGAATCGGTGGCCCAGCTCACCGAGGTGGTGCCCTTCTCGCTGGAAGACATGTTGACCGGTCACGGCGGCCTCTACACCCGCGGGGCCGACTGGCAGAGCCATGTGGTGGTGTCCGGCCGGCTGATCACGGGGCAGAACCCGGCATCTTCCGAAGCGACGGCCGAGGCCTTGCTCGCGCAGATCGGAGCGCGCCCATGAATCGCGCCGCGTTCGCACTGGCTGCGCTGCTCACCGTTCCCTGGGTGACCCATGCCGCCGATCTGTTGCCGCTGGAGCGCTGGCGCAGCTACCAGGGCGTGAGCTGGGACGCTGCCGCACCCGGGCAGGTGGCTGTGCCGTTCGCGCAATCGGTGAACGCGCCCATCGCCGGCCTGCATTTCGACGCCCGGGGCGGTGCCTACGTGAGCACGCCCCGCCTGCTCTCGCCCGCCGCGCCGGCCACCCTGAGCCGGCTCGACACCACGGCCGACGGTGGCCCCGCGAGGCTGACCGCCTTTCCTTCCACGCAGGGCAACGATGTGAAGGTGCCGCCCCACCTGGCCTTGCGCAACGTGCTCGGCTTCCATGTGGACCGGCGCAACGGCTGGCTCTGGGCGCTGGACATGGGCTTCGTGGCGGGCGAGGCCGAGGCGCCCGCCGGGGCCCAGAAGGTGATGGTGTTCGAACTGGCCTCGGGCAAGCTCTTGAAGACCATTGCGCTGGACGGCGTGGCCGATCGCGTGGGCAGCTTTCTCAACGACATCGCGGTCGACGAGCGCCGGCGCGTGGCCTATGTGTCCGACAGCGGCTTTCGCAGCGCGCCGCGCAACCAGGTGGGCCTGATCGTGGTGGACCACGCCACCGGCACGGCCCGGCGTGTGCTGGACGGGCACGCCAGCCTGCAGATCGAACCGGGCGTCAAGGTGGTGTCCGGTGGCAGCGAGGTCTGGCCCGGCAACCCCTTGCTGATCGGTGTCAACGGCATCGCGCTCTCGCCCGATGGCCAGACGCTGTACTGGACGGTGACGACCGGCACGCAGGCCTGGGCGGTCCCGACCGCGGTGTTGCGCCGGGCGAGCGCCAGCGATGCGCAGATCGCGCGCGAGGTCCGAAGCCTGGGCGTGGTCGGCGGCAACACCGACGGCATCGTCACGGACCCGGTGGGGGACCTCTACATCACCGACGTGACGCGAGGCGGCATCGTGCGTTACAACCCCTCGACGCGCGAGCTGGCGCTCATCGCCGCGAACGGCGCGGTGCGCTGGCCCGACACGCCGGCCTGGCACCCGGGTGGTGACCTGGTCTTCACCGCCAGCGCGCTCAACCAGCACTTCGCCGGCCAGGTCCAGGCCGGGGAGGAGCGCTACGAGCTGTGGCGGCTGCGGCCGCGCGGCCAGAAGGCAGCGCGCCACTGACGATCCCGCGCCCCGCCTGTCCGACGCCACGCTGTTTCCTGTGCTGAGCCGCAGGCGACAGCGTGGCCTTGTCACGCCCGTGCATCCCGCCCTTTTCTGCTACATTCCCGAACAGGATATATGATGTAAAAAGTAAGGTGCGGAGATGGCTGAACTGGGCCGAGTGGAAAAGCAGAACCTGTCCCAACGCGTGTACGTTGAGATTCGCAATGCCTTGATGAACGGGCAATACGCGCCCGGTTCGAGGCTGCGCATCGCCGAACTCGCCGAGGTGCTGGGCACCAGCATCACGCCGGTGCGCGAGGCCATTTTCCGCCTGGCCAGTGAGCAGGCGCTGGACGTGACCGCCGCGACCTCCATCGCGGTCCCCGAGCTGGATCTGGCCACCGTGCGCGAGATCCAGCTCATGCGGGGCCTGCTCGAAGGCGCGGCCGCCGCCCAGGCCGCGCGGCAGATCACGCGCAAGGAAATCGAGCACCTGGAGAAGATCCAGGACCAGTTCATCAAGGCCTCGGCGACCAACCCGAAGGACGCCGCCCGGCGCAACCGCGACTTCCATTTCGAGCTGATGGCCGCTGCGCGGCTGCCCAGCCTCTCCGCGGTGGTCGAGACCCTCTGGGTGCGGATGGGGCCGTTGCTGAACACCTTCCACGCCAAGGTGCCGCGGCGCAACATCTTCAACAGCGGCCACCCGCACTACAAGGTGCTCGAAGGCCTGAAGGCCCGCAACCCCGAGATGGCGTCCAGGGCCATCCAGGAAGACATCCAGTGGGGTGAGCGGGTGTTGACCGAGTGGATGAGCGGGCGCTCGGTCGAAGAGATCTACGCCTAGGTGTTGATTCTCAGGAGGTTGTTCATGGCCGGAATGCGGCTCATGGGCGG